>JAAFHK010000515.1:0-982 GCA_013297565.1 Cytophagales bacterium | reverse complement strand
CAAAACCAAAACGATATATTTTTCTTTCAAAATATCCGCCAATTTCAAAGCCGAAGCCCCGACAGCCACCGCAGGATTTGCCAAATACGCATTTCGATCTGCCGTAGGAACGCCCATTTTGTCCATATTTGATCCAATAGCCGCCAAATACGCAGCGTAGGCATCGGCTGTCGAGCCTGTCGAGGTCAAAGTGCCGCCATTAGCAATAAAGCGGGCTTCCGCCTCTATCAGTTCGAGTTCGGCGTAGCTAAACATCACTACGGGAGCATCTACACTACAATAAAAATTGGTAGCCGCAAAAACTGCCGAACCGCTTTGGTTTGTGCCATTTATTTTGCCTGTAAAGGTCGAACTTGTGCCTCTGCTGGCAATAATTGGCAGACGTGGATCGACAAGACCACTGTAGGCTATTCCATTCATCATATCAACCAGTTGGCGAGCAAACACAATCGTAAAATTACCTGTGCTGTTCGAACGAACTGGAGTCAGATTCCAAGGATTTGGATTTTGAGCCAAATTGTACCGTAGTTGGAAATCGTCCGTATTATTGACGAACGAATTGGCAACCAAAGTAATAATCTGGTTGGCATTGGCTGGATTTTTACGAACCGTGTGCAAAAGATAACGCGCTTTGTAGGCATTGGCGGTTTTGATCCAGCGCGGGCGATTGCCCGCAAAAATCAAATCATCGCCCGCAGGCGTAAAAGCCGATGTCGGTTGGTTGAGTGCCGTAATTCCCTCATCAAGCAAGGTTTGGATAAGCGCATAAATTGATTCTTGGGTATCAAATTTTGGGTAAAGGACTGTCGAACCTTTGAAGGCTTCCGAATAAGGAATATCACCCCAAATATCGGTTGCCATGCCCAAATTGACTGCCATGAGTATTTTACCGATCCCGACATAATAAGGCGCATTTTCCGCTTCGGCTTGTTTGACCATGACATCGAGGTTGGAGAGGGCAGTCAAATAAATCCCCGTCCAA
>JAAFHK010000514.1 GCA_013297565.1 Cytophagales bacterium | reverse complement strand
AAAAGCAAAGGAAATCGATCAAAAAAAGCCAGATGTTAGTTTTACAGAAAATAATATCCGTAAAAATTCAAAAATAAAAGCCATTTTTTTACAGAAGCGTGTATTTTTGCCCAAAAAACAAATCTATGAGAATAAGTTTCTTTTTTCTTAGTTTTATTTTCGTCCTTTTTTCAGAAACCCAAGCCCAAAATGATACGATCAGTAAACCCAAACGCCCAGCTTATTGGCAGATAAGTACAGGAGCAGGTATGCTTAGGCTTCGGGATTTTGCGGTTTCGCCCTTGTTTTATGAGGGTGTGGCGGCTCGAACCGATTTCGAATTTATTAGAAAAGATCAGGCTGTTGAGAGAAGTTTTTATTCTTCTACAAACATTGGCAGTTTGGTCAATAAATACAACAAAACGGGAATAAGCCTATTCATAGGTCTTGATTTGGGCTATCTTCGGCTTTACCAAATCAAGAGACTTTCCAACCTGAATTGGAATACCAAAATAGGCGGAAACCTAATCACAACGACCAACATAAGGCTGAATCCCAGTTTTGGGAACAACTCTTTAGCTTTCGAAAATATTAGCAATTTGATGTTTTCGGCGAAAGTAACAAGAGATGTTTCGAGAAAAAAGGCAAAAGAAGTAGAAATTCTTTTTTTCAAAAAGCAATTACAGCCCCAAAAACGCGAATTGTCTTATTTGCTCGATTTGGGTTTGTTGAATATGAATTTCCGTCCTGGTTATGCGTATAGCTATCTGCCCGCAGTCGAGAAAAATGATGGTTTGATAAATATTTTTTCCAATCATCAAATGTCTGTTTTCAATGGCTATCGCCTCAAAGCCCGTTTGGATTATACCCGCTACCTTCCAAACGGAAACGCTACGCAAATTTCGTACGTTTTCGATGCCTACCAAGCAACAGGCAAGTACGAACCTTTGCAATATGCCCAACATTCTTTGCGGTTTTCTATTTTGTTCAATCATAAATAACCTTCGACATGGCACAACGCATGATTTTATTTTTGACCGTTTTTTTGCTTGCTTCCTGCGAACGCTTGTTTTTCGAGCCTGACAAAGCTACGACCAATGCGCTGGAAAATTTTGAATACCTCTGGAACGAAATTGACAAAAAATATTCCTATTTCGACCTCAAAAAGATCGATTGGGACGAAGTGCGTACCCGCTATAGAGCGCGCCTCTTGAGTAGCCCTACCAATGAAGAAACTTTTTTCAAACTTTTGGGTGACATGATGAACGAACTTCGTGATGATCATACCAATTTGATTTCGCCCTTCAACGTACAGATTTATAATGTGGCGCTAAGGCATAAACCCAATTTTCGTTGGCGTACCGTTCAGGAACACTACCTCAAAGAACCTTACATTACGGCTTCTTTTACACATGATTTTTTGGAAAACAAACAAATTGCTTATGTTCGGTACAGTAGTTTCATGGGCGGATTTACGGATACTTCTCTTGATTTTGTACTTTCGCGTTATGGCGGAACGCGTGGGCTTATTTTGGATTTGCGGGAAAATGGCGGAGGTTCTCTAAACAACGTAATCGAAATCTTGAGTCGTTTTGTAACTGTAAAAACCTTAGTGGCTTATAACAGAACCCGAAACGGCAGAGGGCGTAATGATTTTGGGGCTTACGAACCTTTTTATATCAATCCATCTGATTCGAGAGTCAAATACATGAAACCCGTCATGGTTTTGGTTGATCGGGGTTCGTACAGTGCGACTACTTTTTTTGCGCTTGCGACAAAAGCCTTGCCTTTGATGGTTTTGGTAGGGGATACCACAGGCGGCGGTGGTGGAATGCCGAATGGCGGTGAGTTGCCCAACGGTTGGATTTATCGTTTTTCTATTTCGCAAGTTTCCGACCTCGAAAAGAATATTTATGCCGAAAATGGCGTTCCTGCGGATATTCCTGCCGAATTGGATTGGACAAATCTACAGAAAGACGCAATTATTGAAAAGGCTATTCAGGAAATTCTGAAATAGTTATTTCGAATAATGCGAATCAGGGCTTCAAAACAAAAGGCGAAAATAAATAAAATATTGATTTTCAATAGATTACAAAAATGAATATAGCACCGTAGGTGCGAAATATTTGTAGAAAAAAATGTGCTTTTCCTCGAAGAACGCCTTTAGGCGTGAAATCTTGGACATTTTTGGGAAGATTGTACGGAATAAAGGCGTTCAAAAAGATATGATTTGTCATTTTCTACAAAGATTTCAGCCCTAAAGGGCTTTTTAAACCCCTCATTCGCATGAATAATAAAAATTTATGAATAAATATTCGGTATCATACCCTTCAGGGTGTGCTATGAAGTTGTGATTCGTACCATTAATCAAATTATCAAAAAAAATGATTTTTTTTTGCAAAAGTCATCAATTTGTTAGACTTTTGCTTCCAAATTTTCAAAAAAGGTTTGTTATATTTTAAAATTTTACTTTTTATGGCACAGATTAACTTTGGTGGTACGGTCGAACAAGTAGTTACGCGCGAGGAATTTCCTTTGGTAAAAGCGAAAGAAACCTTAAAAAACGAAACGATTGCCATTATCGGCTATGGCGTTCAGGGACCTGGACAGGCTTTGAATTTGCGCGACAATGGTTTCAATGTGATCGTTGGACAACGCAAAAATTCGAAAACTTTTGACAAAGCCGTAGCTGATGGTTGGGTAGAAGGCAAAACGCTGTTCGACATTGAGGAAGCTCTCCAAAAAGGTACGATCATTATGTACTTGCTTTCCGATGCGGGACAAATCCAGTTGTGGGATACGGTGAAAAAACATTTGACGAAATGAAAAATCTTGTATTTTTCTCATGGTTTTGGCATTACGTTCAAAGATCAAACAGGAATCGTTCCTCCAGCCGATGTCGATGTGGTCTTGGTTGCCCCAAAAGGTTCGGGAACGAGTCTGCGCCGTTTGTTTGTAG
>JAAFHK010000513.1 GCA_013297565.1 Cytophagales bacterium | reverse complement strand
AAGCCCAACTGATCCCTGCGGAAGTAGCTTTTCCCGATCCGAATTTTAGGAATTATCTTTTCTATAACCATCGTTATATTTTTGATGATCCCTATGGTTATTCTGTAGATACAGAGAAAATGAAAAATGTAGTAGAATTAGGGGTTGGGAATTTCATTTAAAATTGGTTACAGACGATAGGGTTTTTCTCAAAAAATTGGTTTTACAGTAAAAAATCATCACTCTTATTTTTAGCTTTTCAAACCAAAAATTCAATAAATATTGTCCCAAAAACGGACAGTTTATTGATCGTTTTCGAACTTTTGGAAGTTCAAAGTTTAATAAGTTCTTGAAAATCAATGACTTAAAAATTGGTATTGAAATTGGCTTTTGGTAAGCATAAGTTACATACCTAAAAAACTAAAGTCATGAAAAATATAAGTTTGCCTATTATTACTGTTTTGGTGCTTTTGCTTGGACATTTTACCTTTGCCCAGACACAAACCAAAGAATTGACTTTGCAAAATTTTGAGGCAGTTTCCGTAGGCGGAGCTTTCAATGTGGTTTTGAAAGCAAGTGATACAGAAGGAGTCATACTGAAGGCTTCTGAAAAACTTTTGGAAAAAGTGGAAGCAGAAGTAACAGATGGTACGCTGAAGATCAGAATGAAAAACAGCAGTTGGAACTGGAACTGGGGTGAAAATGAAGTAGTCGAGGTAAGCATTTCATTCAAAAAATTGAATAAAGTTTCGGCTTCGGCTTCGGCAGATATTCGGTCAGTATCCAAGATTAGTGCTGAAAAATTGGAACTCCGAGTAAGTTCAGGGGCAGATATGGATTTGGAAGTGGAGGCGGGTAGTTTGTCTTGTGATGTAAGTTCAGGAGGAGGTGCGCGTTTGGTAGGTGTTGCCAACACTTTTGAGGCAGAAGCCAGTAGTGGAGCAGGCATTAATGCCTATGATGTAAAAGTTGAAAAATGCGTAGCAAGTGCCAGCAGTGGAGGAGAAATTAAATTACAAGTGGTTCAGGAACTCCAAGCCAATGCCAGCAGTGGAGGAGATGTAAAATACAAAGGCAATCCTGCCGTTTTGCGTGTCAAATCAAGTTCGGGCGGTGATGTAAGTGCAAAAAACTAAATGTTTGATTATAAAAAAACCGCTTCATGCTGGAAATGAAGCGGTTTTTTTTATTTTATACTGAAAACTGTTACAAATTACACATTCTGCAAAAAAAACTTCAGTCGGACGTAGTCCGACCTTGAAATTTCGCAACCTTTTTAAGGTCGGATTACGTCCGACTGAAGTTGATTTCGTGAGGGTTTTTAGTATAGTATTATAACGTGAATTTGGTATGTATTTTTAATTTTTAGCTCATTAAAATACCCTGAAGGGCATTTTACGAATCCGCTATTTGACTTCCAAAAACTTCATTTCGATACGGCGGTTAATAGCTCGGTCGTCCTCGTCATCATTACTACCCAAAGGACTTTCCTCGCCGTAGCCTTTCGTAACAATTCGTTCGATAGCAATTCCCTTCGAAACCAAATACCGCATGACGGAATTGGCACGCAGTTGGGAAAGTTTTTTGTTAAAAGTATCATCTCCCACATTGTCCGTATGTCCGCCAATTTCGATTCTTACGCTGGGATTTTTTTCCAAATATTCCGCCAAGCGGTCGAGTGCTTCGTTCGAATTAGGGTTCATTTTGTCCGATCCTGTTTCGAAATTCATATTTCGAAGGACGACTCTTTTACCTTTTTGTGGTTTATTTGGAAAAATTTGCTTGCCTTCTGTGTCGAGCATGGGAGCTTCGAGGCTGGCTGTATTGGCTAAACTATCTGTCTTTTGCTTATCAGCTACTGCACTCGAATCAGTCTTTACTTGCCCCGAATCTTTTTGGGCTAAGGCGGTCGAATCTGTATTTTTTGCCAGCAGACTGTCCGCAACAGGTTTGTCCTCAATGGGCGGTGGCGATTTTTTTTCGCCAAAATGGTAACTCAACATGACTTCGTGCGAACCACTGGTATATGCCCCTATGCCTTTCCCACCAAATTCGTATGCGTAACTAATTGAGGTATTTTTGACTTTGAAACCTGAACTAACAATGTGTCCGTATTCGCTACGATTCAGATATGCCACCCAAAAGAAAGGATCGTATTCTTCAATATCATCAAGATTGGGGTCATAACTTGCTTTGACCGAAAAATCGATTTGGCTCGTGGCTAATTGGCTGACTTTATACAAAATCAGGGGCGTAATGTGAAAAGATTGCTGTGCGCCCACCGCAAAACGGTACGAAGCTGACATAACTGATTCGCTAAAATAGCGTACAAAGCCATTTTGAGCAAAATCGTTGTTCAATCTGCGGTTAAAGAGTTGCGGAAAAGCAAAACCAAGATCGAGTCGTTTGTATAAATAATGTACCCCAAAAGCCCCGTCCATTTTCCACGAATTGTGCAAATTATAAAAAGTAGGGTCAGTCAGATCGCCCAGCCTTTCCCAGTTCAAAGAATAGGTTTTTGCCCCCAGCGAAAGCCCAAAGGAAAGGCGGTGCGGATCGAGGATCGACTCACTCAATTTAACAGTATAGGAAACGGTCGCACTGCCGCCTGTTTGGGTAAAAATGCCTGTATTATCCCGTATTACTCGTCCAGCTACGCCAATATTATTGCCGATGTGTCCGTTTCCCCAAAGCATAAAGGTTTCGGGTGCGCCTGAAAATCCTGCCCACTGTTTTCGGTAAATAAAATGCACAATGGGGTATCCGATCCCGCCTGCATAGGCAGGGTTGTAAAAAGTACGGTCAAGATAATAGTGCGCAAACAAAGAGGCTTCTTGGGCGTGTAAGTTTTGTAAGGCACTGAAAATGAGTACAATAAGTAGTAGTTTTTTCATTGGCGTAGAATGTTGATGTCCCCATAAAGCACTTTATTATCTTTTGGCAAGGTTAGGATATAATAG
>JAAFHK010000512.1 GCA_013297565.1 Cytophagales bacterium | reverse complement strand
TTCAAAATCTGCAATTTACGGACGTAAAATCCATGAAAACTACCATTCCTTTCCTCAAAAACAACGAATTTGATTATGCTTCGCTGTTGCCTTTTTTGAGCCGTGAATATACTTGGTTGATTTATATTCCTGCGGTTATTTTCATTATTACGGCGGTTTCGAATGGAGCAAATATTACAGACGGACTCGATGGCTTGGCGGCAGGCACTTCGGCTATTGTGCTGATCCCGATTGCGGTTTTTGCCTATTTATCAGGCAATGTGATTTTTTCGAACTACTTAAATGTCATGTATATTCCTCATTCAGCCGAAATTGTGATTTTTTCGGCGGCAATGATCGGGGCGTGTATTGGTTTTCTTTGGTATAACTCCTATCCAGCGCAGGTTTTTATGGGCGATACAGGCAGTTTGATGTTGGGTGCTACGATTGCGGTTTTAGCAATTATGCTCCGCAAAGAATTGATGATTCCTGTTTTGTGTGGTATTTTTTTGATCGAAAACCTTTCGGTCATTGTGCAGGTCAGTTATTTCAAATATACCAAAAAGAAATACGGCGAAGGGCGGCGTTTGCTTCTTATGTCGCCTTTGCACCACCATTTTCAGAAAAAAAATGTGCCTGAACCCAAAATTGTTGCTCGTTTTTGGATTGTAGGGATCATGTTGGCAATTTTTGCATTGGTGAGTCTGAAATTACGATAATTTTTTTATCAAGACGCTTATAAATTACACATTTTTATCTTCGTAAAATATTGATTTTCAACCTTGTAAGGTCTTTAAGACTTTACAAGGTTATACAGTTTATAATATAATCAGTATTTTATAAGTTTGCCTTTTTGAATGTGTTTTTCCAAACCACCTTCCCAATAGCTTCCAAAAAAGGAAAAGGCGGAACAGATGCCATAATCTGCAAATTTTCCACACTTGAAGTGCTGTTTTCCAAAAATCGCAAAACCCTTTCTACTGGATTGTTGGCAAACATTTCCATAAAAAGCCCACTCACCGTTTCGCCTTTCTGTTGCATAATATTCAGGATCACAGTGTCCATTGCCTCAAACTGCCATGGTGAGATGGTTTGGTAAAAAGGAGTTTGGAAGCGGAGCAAAGAATCGACTATTTTTTCAGTATCTTTTTGGATTCGGAGGAAAGTATAACCTGTCGAAGCCCTCGAAATGCCTCCATTTGTCCCAATTCGCATCACATTTGGCATGGGGCGGCGCTCGAAACGGAAATCAGTCATGGGAATTACGCCCCATTCGGTTTCGATAATTTCATATTCTGTAGTTTGTAGTTTTTCTGCCAAATAATTTCCTAATTTTTCTTGATAGGTTTCTTTTGGCAAGAGTTCTTTTGAGAAAACCGTAAATTCGACCAAACCTTCGGTTTGGGAAAAGGGCAAAATGTAAAAAAAATGCACGCCATCGATCTGCTCCGTCCGAAAATCAAACATAGTTACTATTTGCGGATCAAAAACAGGTCTTGAGGTTTTGATTACGTAGCCCTGAAAATGTTGGAGCAAATAATGGTAATCTGGGGCGGAAACCGAAAAATCAGCAGGGCGAAAAAGCGAATCAAAAACCCATTTGGCGGAGTATTTTTGCCCATCGGCTCGCACTTCAGCGCTTTGTGCGGCTTGAGAAATGTTTTCAATAGTTGCCTGAAGCCAATGCACATGGGGAAATTGGGCTATTTTGGCACGAACGGTATCATAAAAATCGATTCCTCGAATCGTTTTATAACGCTGTTTCGTAAGTGGCAAAACAAGGCGTTTGGTTTCGTCCCGAATCTCTACAGTTTGCCATTCTTTGCTTATTATGTGGTCAAAAGCGGTTTTTTCGTCAGTCCAAAAAGACCAAGTACGGTCGTTTGCGTTTTTGGTATTTCGGTCGATGAGCAAAATACGGCTATGGCACAAAGGGCTGTTCAAGATTTGATAAACCAAACTCAAGCCCGCACAGCCTCCGCCCGCTATGATAAAATCGTAATATTCCATTTTTTTGTAAGCGGTTTTGCTTAAAAAAACCTTATTTTTATACCCTAAAACCCAAAACCGTAATATCGTCCCTTTGCGATTGTTCGTTCTGATGTTTTTGCAAGGCATTGAGAAAAAGCATTTTTTGTTCTTGCATAGGCAAATGAGCTATTTCCTGCAAAAGACTAAAAAATTGTTTTTTGGTAAAAGATTGACGGTTTTCACCTCCCGCCTGATCAGTATATCCGTCCGTACAAAGATAAAACGAGTCTCCTTTGTTTAGTATGAGTTCTTGTACGGTAAATAAAACGTCTTTTTTGGTAAGATTTCCGCCTATCGAACGCCTATCTGCCTGCAATTTACCTATTTCCTTGTCTTTATAATAATACAAATGATTTTTTGCTCCTGTAAAACGCAAATGAAAATGGGCATCTTTGGGTTCGATACTACAGAATACCAAGTCCATACCATCTGTATTGTTCGTATTTCCCTGATTAAGGGTTTCCCGAACGCCCTGATGCAAGGTTTCCAAAACCTGTGCAGGATTTACTATCCGCTTTTGTTTGACAATTTCGTTCAGTAAAGTATTGGCAATCATACTCATAAAAGCCCCTGGCACCCCATGTCCTGTGCAGTCTATTACCGCTATAATGGTGTGCTGTTCGACTTGGGCATACCAATAAAAATCTCCCGAAACAATGTCTTTGGGTAGGTACAAAATGAACGAATCAGCGAAAAAGTCTTGCCAATCTTTCTGAATGGGCAAAATTGCCTGTTGCATGGTGAGGGCATAATTAATACTATCGGTCAAACGGATATTTTTATTCCGTAGTTGGTCATTGGCTTGAGCCAAATCTGCGGTTCGGTCGCTTACTTTCTGTTCCAAAGTATCATAAAGAACCGAGTTTTCGATAGAAATAGCAACCTGTGCGCTCAACATTTTGAGAATATCCACACGCGCCTGTGTAAAAGCCCCTACAA
>JAAFHK010000511.1 GCA_013297565.1 Cytophagales bacterium | reverse complement strand
AATCTATCTTTTGTTTGTCTTTAAAATGGATTTCTTCCAGATTATACTAAAAACGCTTATAAATTGCACATTTTTATGTTCGTAAAATATTGATTTTCAACCTTGTAAGGTCTTAAAGACCTTACAAGGTTATACAGTTTTTAGTATAAAACCATTGGTTTTCATATGTCGGAAACAACACACGCTATCTTCCAGCGAAAAGCATAATAAGCTAATATTTCATTTTCCTGTTTCAAGTCGGAAAGTAAAAAGAGGTACTCATTACCTTTTTTTGGGTACTTTTGGTTGTTTTTAACCACAACAACCCGATAAACTTTGCTAACAAACGGTAAATCAAATACAAACTTACCATTTCTTGCTACTTCTTGTTGAATCCAAGCAATGACTTCTTTTTTACTTAAATTAAAACACTGTGAACACAATTCTAAATAAGTAAATTGACGAATACGTATCACAAAATGCAAACCTTTGTCTTTCAAATAAGCCCAAAAGTCTGTTCCCAAAGACTCTCTGTCAGCAATCAAGACAAAACGAGAGGAATTAGTACCTACTAAATTCAAAAATTTATCTATCAAATTTTTACGGTCTTCGTAATTACTATTGCCTCCTTTACGTTTTTCTCCCAAATCTATCCAAACTAAGGGGATAAAAATGCTATTCTTATGAAATAAAAAACCAAGTACCAACACATTCATATGACGATTCCCGAATTTCCAATGGGTTCTATCCATGACTAAATGAATGGTCGCCTCCTTAGGAAATAATAAATCTACTATCAATAAACTAATACCACTCACTACTTTTTCTAAGTTGGGTAACTTAAATAGGCGTATCAGCAAAGCATATTTTGCCTCTTTTTTACTTGTCCCAGTTATTTTATCACGACATTTGTATAAACAAACTGTACGAGAAGATAAAATACAAGGCAAGAACACAAAAATTTTTAAAACACTACTAGATTGAATAGCTGAAAAATAGTGTTTATATTTGGATCTTAATGAAAGTGGGCTAAGCAACATCTTGTTTTTTTAGTTCGCAAACCAAAAATAATAGATAACTTACTCACTTTCAATTATTTATGTATAGTAGTTTGAAAATTGATAAAAATTATGGCATATAATAAATTCAAAAAATTAGTACAACTGCGTGAAGAATTAGGTATTAAGGATACTATGGTACAATGGCTACCACAAACCATAATGCCTTTTGCCGCTATTAGTTCTTTTTTGCTTGAAGCACTCAAAGAAGCCTCTACAGAAGCTCTTACCACCGAAAAAGCTAAATCTGAATATATTGTAGTGCCTATCATCAAAGAATTGCGTAGGCATAATGTAGATAAATTTAGCACCTTTTCAGGTTTTGAGTTCAATGTAGATAAAAAATTAAAATTGACAGGTTACTGTGATTTTATGTTGTCTTCTGAAATGAATCGAGCCGAAATCACCGCCCCTATTTTTTGCTTGATAGAGGCAAAAGATGGCGAAATTGACAAAGGATATGCCCAATGCGGTGCAGAAATGTATGCCGCCCAAATTTTTAATGAACGTGAGGGAAACCCCAAAAAACAGATTTTTGGTTGTGTAACCAATGCTTTTTCTTGGTGTTTTTTGAAATTGGAAAATAAAAATCTTTACATCGACCCCAATTATGTACCTTTGACTTTTACCAAACCACACGAAGTTTTAGCAGTTTTGCAATGGATTTTAGATGAAAGTTTGAAAAAATAATTTTATCTTTTGGGCAACAGAAAAGCCTTTTTATCGGGTTTGGTTTCCGATAATTTGGTGAAAGACACGTGGTCGTAGATGCCTCAAAAATCATAAAAGACCTCGCCAAGCCCATCGAAGGCGGTGGCAAAAGTATTTTAAACACAACGAAACGGAAAGCACCTTTTTTTAAGGCTTCGTTCCGTTTTTCGTTTGTATCTTTGTGGGCTGAATAAAATTGTAAAATTATGGCATATAAAAAATACACAGATAAAAAACTACAAGAACGCTTGCATCTTCGTAGGCAAAAAATTGATTTATTTGCCAAGCAAACGATTCCTTTGGTGCAAGCAAGTGATTGGCTACAAAAAACCTTGCAAATTGCCAAAAAACTAAACCTAACTACCGAAAAAGCGGTTTGTGAGGCTTTGGTATTTCCTATCCTTACCGAAATAAAAATACTGAACGAAAATAGAGTCGATTTGTATTCGGGTGAGCAAGTGAATGTAGATAGCACACGGGACTTAAATGGCGAAATTGATTTTCTTTTTACCAAATCTACGGATTTATCAAGTATTCAAGCCCCGATTTTGTGCATTACAGAGGCAAAAATTGGTTTGATTGATAGAGGAATTCCCCAAGCCGCCGCCCAAATGTATGGGGTTCGTTTGTTTAATGAAAAAGAAGGAAAACTGCTAAAAACGGTGTATGGTGCGGTTACAGACGGCAAAACTTGGCGTTTTTTGAAATTGGAAGATGATATTTTATATACTGATTTGGAAATTTTGTATTTAGATAATTTGCCCTTGCTCTTGGGTACTTTGCAGTGGGTTATTGATTTTTATAAAGACAAAGTAACACCGAAATAAAAACGCTTTCCTTCCAATTACGCCAAAGCTACGACAACGTTGGTGTCGGTATTGGCACGCAGTAGCGAACGGAAAAGTATTCGTTGGCGGTAATGGTTTCCGATAATTTGGTGAAAGACAAAGGATTAGATGCCTCAAAAATGATAAAAGACCTCGCCAAGCACATCAAAGGCGGTGGCAAAAGTATTTTAAACACAATGAAACGGAAAAATCTTTTTTGAAAGGCTTTTTCCGTTCCTTTTTTGTATCTTTGTAGTTTGAATAAAATTGATAAAAATTATGGCATACAGAAAATATACAGATAAAGCCTTAAAAGAGGTTTTGGATTTAAAAGTTCGCAAAATCAATCTTTTTAAAGAGGCAATTATTCCAAAAGTAAGCCCA
>JAAFHK010000510.1:882-2978 GCA_013297565.1 Cytophagales bacterium | reverse complement strand
ATTCAAAAAAGTTTTCCCCAAAAAATCGCCTTTTCCCCAAAGCACGTATTCGGCATCGGGATTATGGCTCAAATCTCGTATAAAATAATTCAATTTTTTTAAGTTTGAACCAATTTGGTTAATCTGTCCATTTATTTTCCCAATCGCACTTTCTTTGTCCCAAATTTCGCATTGCGGTTCTTCGCCTTTGTGCAGTTTTTCAATGCCTGTTTGGGTTTGTGCCAGTTCCCTTAAAAAGGAATTTCTGAACCACCAAAGCAAGTAAATACAACCAAGCGAAAAGGCAATAACGGTCAAAATAGCCACCATTTCAATCAAAACAGCTTTTTCCCAAATTACCCAAAGTCGATTGGGTTCTTGGAGCATTGCCCAGTTTTTTAGCGAATTTTTATATTCTACAAAAAAATATTCGATAAGTCCTATACAAATGAGGGCTAATACGATACTTGCTATAAGCAGGGTATTCGTTCGTTTTTTCCAGTTTTTCATAATTTTCTTTTACAAAATTATTAAATTATTCATTTTCAGGCTATTACAAACACCCTAAAGGGCGTTTTACAGAAAAATTTTACCAAACCTGAAACTCACCGTTAATATCCAAACGCAAAATTTCGGTTTCTTCCAAACCCTCCGCATCAAACACCCTAACGGCTATAATATGTTCGCCATGCTCGAAATTTTGCTCTTGCTTGCCTGTTTTATCCCGCATGACATCTGGCATAAAGTGCTTATTTTCCAAATCATAACTCCAATCCCACGCAAAAAATTCGATTCCTATTTCACTTTTGGCTTTTGCTTCGAAAGCTACATTTTGCTTATTTTCCGTGTTTTCCAAAGATTTGGCAGACACATTTAATTGTGGTTTGTCGGCAAGTGGCAGAATTTTATCGACCGTAACCAATTTGATGATCGTGTTTTTTTGGTTATTGAGCCGCGCTACTTCCTGAACCGCACCTTTATTGAAACTAAAGGCAATAATAAAGCCCACAGGTTTTCCCTCTTGGCGGTTTTTCTCAAAAATATGCTCGTTGTAGCGTTCCGCCGCCGAACGGAAATTATCAATAATATTTCGCCCCACATCATCAGATCGTTTGACTTGGATAGGCGTTCCGTCCGTTTTTTGCCCATCAATCCCAAAATCACCTCGTTGTTTGCTGTTAAACACGCCTTGAAACTGCTCAATAATAAATTTTTCGAACTCGAAAGCGTCCATTTTTCTAAGTTCGTCTCGGTCGTATTTGGGCAATTTTACAGAAAAAGGGCGTGAAAAGAAATTTTTATCTCTACGAATCCGCATTTCCGTAACGCGCACCGCCTGCACACTTTGATCGATGCCCAGCCAACGGCGATTGAGTTTTTCGGCAACGGCAATCGTAGTGCCGCCGCCCACAAAAGGATCAAGAACAAAATCGTTTTCGTTCGAACACGCCAAAATAATTCGTTCTAATAGTTTTTCGGGCTTTTGAGTCGGGTAGCCGATGCGTTCGTTATCTCGTCCTTGTAGATTTTTTATGTCAATCCATAAATTTCCTAACATCAAACCATTATCTTCGGTCAAATAACGTTTGTAATTTGGAATCCCATTTTTACTAAATTCGATCAAATCGTTTTGGTACAAAATTTCCAATTTGTCGGAAGTTGTCAAAGAGCTAATTTCGGTTTCTTCAACTAATTGACTAATTAATTCTTTAGGTACAGACCAACTACGTCCAATTTTGGCGGGTTGATAACCTCGCCATTCCTGATCATTTGGATTTATTCGGGGACCCGTTAAAACTACTAAACGATATTTTCCTTTTTCGTCCTCATGACGATAGGCTTCTTCCGTATATTTTTGTGAAAGTGGTACAAAAGCAGGATTGTATGTAAATTTATCTGTTTTGGAATAATAAAAAATACTATCTGTTAAGACTGCAATTTTCTTTTTTGCGTCATTGTGGGCATTTGTTCTTTTCCAAATAATTTCACCACGAAAATTATTGTACCCAAAAATCTTATCCAAAATTTCGACTCTGATGTAGGCGTTGGCGTGCCAATCGCAGTGCAGAAAAACTGATCCTGTGGGTTTCAAAACTCGGTACATTTCCTTCACTCGG
>JAAFHK010000510.1:0-872 GCA_013297565.1 Cytophagales bacterium | reverse complement strand
CTCGGTCTTTTAACCAAAGAATATACTGGTCGATTCCCCCTGACCAGCGATCCTCGAAACTGCGTATTTCGCCCGCATCTCCCCAAATTACCTCATAATTTCGGTTCGAAAAAAAAGGCGGATCGAGATAGACCAAATCTACGGTTTCGGTTTCGATAGTTTTGAGGACTTCGAGGCAATCACCCAAAATGAGATGATTTCGGTTCGGATCGTTAGGGTTGTGGAACATGGAAAAATGTTGGGTTTTGAATGTTGGATTTGTTGATGAATAAAAAAAGCAAGTTGGGCAAAAGTTTTTTACAAAAATACGAAAAACAAAGGCAAAAAAATAACAGTTTTTCAAAAACTGTTATTTTTAGGAAGGGATTTTTTCAAAATCAATTACTTCAAACTTTTTACTATACATAATTTCCTGATTTTCAAGCCTTTCTTTGCTTACTTTTATTGCTTGCACACTTTGATCGATGCCCAGCCAACGGCGATTGAGTTTTTCGGCAACGGCAATCGTAGTGCCGCCGCCTACAAAAGGATCAAGAACAAAATCGTTTTCGTTCGAACACGCCAAAATAATCCGTTCTAATAGTTTTTCGGGCTTTTGAGTCGGGTAGCCGATATTATTACTGCTTCCTTTTGGAAAACGTGCGGCAATCGTAATATCAACCCACCAATCTTCAGGCACTTTGCCTTTTTCATGGATTTCTCGTGGTGCGCCTTCAAAACCTGAACCCCCTAAGCCTTTTTTGAAGTTATCTTTTGTTTTTTCGCTATGTGGAAACCGAACCTCATCTACATTAAAAGTCCATTTATCGGACTTTGAATACCAAAAAATTGTATCGTGTTTTTTTAAAAATTGTTTGACATTTGGCGAACCT
>JAAFHK010000051.1:9783-14759 GCA_013297565.1 Cytophagales bacterium | reverse complement strand
TATGATTTGTTTGCCATTCGAATCATTTTCGAATCGCCCCTGGACGAGGAAAAAGCAAATTGTTGGCGTTTGTACTCCGCCATTACCGACAGCTATCAACCAAGCCCTAAACGCCTACGGGATTGGGTAAGTTACCCAAAAGCAAACGGTTACGAGTCCTTGCATACAACTGTGATGAGTGATGAAGGGCGCTGGGTAGAAGTCCAAATCCGAAGCCGCCGCATGGACGAAATTGCCGAAAAAGGCTTAGCGGCGCACTGGAAATACAAATCTAAGGGGCTTTCGAACAGTGATCGAGGCGTAGAACTTTGGTTGAAAAAAATACGTGAAACTCTCGACAATCCCAATTCTTCGGCTATTGACCTCATCAATGATTTTCGTTCCAATCTTTTTAACAAGGAAGTATATGTTTTTACACCAAAAGGCGAACTCAAAACCTATCCTGCCCAAGCCACCGTTCTCGATTTTGCCTTCGATATTCATACCGAAATTGGGGCAAACTGCATGGGAGCAAAAGTCAATGGGCGCTTGGTTTCGCTTGACTATCAACTTACAAATGGCGATCAAGTCGAAATTTTGACCTCGACCAAACCCAAAATTAATGACGGCTGGCTCAAATATGTAACCACAGCACGCGCCAAAACCAAAATTCGAGATTATCTCAAAAATGCCGAACGCAAAGTTGCCAAACAAGGCAAAGAAATTATTGAAAGAAAACTAAACCAAATAAAATTGCCTTTTAATGCCGAAACCATAAGCAAAATGGTCGATTATTTCAACGTAAAAAATGAAATGGAACTATTTTTACAGGTCGGCAAGGGAGGCATCGAGCATACGCAAATCAAGAAATTCAGGGAAGTCGAAGATGCCCAAGCCACTGATCCCAAAAAAGTAGCCTTGCACAACGCCAAAGAATTTAAGGAGATCAAAAAACAAAAAGGCGAGGTCGAGGATTTTTTGATTATTGGCGATGATTCGGATTTGGAGTATATTCTTTCACCTTGTTGCAACCCTGTTGCGGGTGATGAAATTTTTGGCATTACAACCTTAACCAGAGGCATTCGGGTGCATCGGACAAATTGCCCCAATTCGGTAGATATGATGGCAAAACATGGGGATCGGATTATTAAAACCAGATGGGCTTCGGACAACAAGAAACTTTTTGAAGTAAGTTTTAATATTATTGGCACTGACCGAGTCGGCTTGGTCAATGACATTACCCGAATGCTTACTTTGCAAAAAGTGAATATTACCGCAATCCATTTCGAAACCCGCAATGGAATGTTTGAAGGCAGTATTTCGATGGGAGTGCATGATACTTACGAAGTCGAAAACACTATTCGGTTATTGTGCGAAACAGCGGGAGTAGTAAAAGTAAATCGTTATGATGTGTAAATTCTAAAAATTTAAACTGGTGATAAAAAAACACCCTCATAGTTTTGAGAACTATGAGGGTATTTTTTTACTAATCTTTCACAATTTTCCGTACTGTTGTTCGGTCGGCAGTTTCTATGTGTATTAGTACATTCTTTTTGGTAAAATGAAATATAAAATCTTTTCCCAAAAAGTAAATACTTACTTTTTTCTGTTTTTTACTTTTATTATTTTGCGGTTTCAATTTCTCACTCTCAAAAACAATAAATCTATGAAAACTTTATTTACGCTTATTTTTACATTGGCATTTATTTTGTCGAGGGGGGAGTCCTTTTCGCAAAATGCGGTAATTGATAGTTTGGAAAAAAATTTAGAAAACGCTACTAATATAAAAGATAGGGTTAAAATAATCGAAGAAATAGCAGGTATAGTTGCCCATTCTAACAATAAAGATGTTTTCTATTGGGCAGATAAGATAAAAAATTTATCAGTTAAAGAAAATTATGAATATGGTTTTGTTAAAAGTTATATATTACGAGGAGATGCTTTTCGCATAATAGAAAATTTCGACTCTGCTTTATATTTTTATGATTACAGTCTTAAAATTATGAAAACCAATACATTAAAATCATTAAGAGCCGATGTGTTGTCATCTATGGGGGCTCTTTATTTTGATACAAGAATGTATATAAAAGCCGAGGAACATTTATCTAAAGCATTAAGCATTAATAAAGAAATCAAAGATTTTAATGGTGAAGGATTTTGTCTTTATTATTTAGGAGTAGTTTGTGTATATGGAACGGGGGATGTGGAACGGGGGATAAAATTTACTCAAAATGCTATTGACGTATTTTACAAACTTAAAGATTTAAATAGAGTAAATTCCTGCTTGGTAACACTACAAAAGGCTTATGTAATGCAAGGAAATTTTGAAAAAGCTATTAAAAGTTTGCAAGAAGCAGAATTAAAAATGCTTGAATCTAAAGACATGACCAATATAGGTATTGTGTGGTCAAATATGGGATCAATATATAAAATGCGAAAGCTTTATGATAAAGCATTAGAATACTATGAAAAAGCCTTAAAAATAGCAAAAGATAATAAATATGAACAATCATATGCTACCAGACTCTATCACATAGCGAGCATATATGCAAATGACAAGTTTAATAAACGAGATTATAAAAAATCAAAAAATATGTTAAGTGAGGCTCTTTCAATTTATCAAACCATAGATGATCCTTTAGGAAAAGGAGATGTATATAGTTTATTGGCTTCAATAGAATTTGATAATAAAAACCATAAAAAATCTATTGAATATGCAGAAAAGGCGGATTCAATTTTCCTGCAATTGAATGATAAAGAAAGTTATGCTTCTGTCAAAAATATATGGGCTGAATGTTTATTTGAGTTGAAAAAAGTAGATTCAGCGCTAATTTTAGCAACAGAGGTTAATAAAATTGCCTTAGAAAATAATTTGTGGGAAATTAAAACAAAATCCCATTATTTGCTATCTAAAATATATTCTCATAAAAAAGATTATAAAAATGCTTATGAAAATCACATCAAATTTTATTTGCTCAATGATAGCCTTTATAGTGCTAAAAGGGATAAAGAACTTTCAGAAATTCAAGATAAATACGAAACCGAAAAGAAAGAACTTGAAAATCAAAAATTGAAAGCAGAAACAGAAAGCCAAAATGCCCAAATTCAAGCCCAACGAATAGGGCTGGTAGCTCTGGCAGTAGTGGCTTTACTGATTGCTTGGCTTATTTGGTTTTATCAAAACCGCAAGAGAGAACAAGCCCAAAAACAAGCCCAAAATGCCCAGATAGAAGTGCAAAATCAACGTTTGGAACTCTATAACAAGGAAGAAATGCTCCGAAACGAACGAATTAAACAAAAAATTTCGGAAGAAAAACTTGCTATTACTGAAGAACGATTGAGCCACACAGAAGAAAAACTCATTTTTTCGGAGGAAGAACTAAGAGCCAAAGAAAGTGAAATCCAAGACATTCGCAAAGCCCTAAAACAGCAGATCAGCGATTTGCAATCCCTCAAAGAAAAAATAGAAAATACGGAAATTAACAACGAACAGAAAATGCTTGCTTTTTTGAAGGAAAAAAACATTACGCAACTCGAAATTCTCCGAAGGAATTTTACCGAAATCAGCGAAGTACAAATCTGCCAGTTGCTTTTTGTTTATTTGGACATCAAAACCCTTGAGCGCGACAGCGTGATCTACAATTCGGGTCAGATACGCAAAATGGCGGAACGTTTTGTAGAAAAGCACCAAATCCCAAACGATCCACCACAGGAATACAAAAGTAATTTACAAAAATACTTACGGAATCTTTTGGAAGTGAATTAATTCCCCCCTCATTCATTACAAAAAAAACGTATCGTTTTCAAAATGATACGTTTTTTTTGTTTTTAAATAATTGATAATCAATCGTTTGTATTTGTCCGTTTTTTGTCCGTCCCAAAATTAGCCTTTGCTTAACCTCTCACGTACTTTTGTTCAGAAAGACAAAAAAACTAAAATACGAACCCCATGAATCCACAAGAAAAAGATCCCCGCATTGCTAAAATTAGAGAAATGATGGGTGAGGGGCTTTCCAACAAAGAGATCGCCCAAGAATTAGGTTTGTCTCTGTCGACAGTCAATAATCTGATTTCCGCGCATATTTACCTCGATGAAGATAATAATGAGGGAAAAGGTTCGGATAAAAGGAAAAAGTTTGTTGCCAAATACCACAAAAAAAAATGATCGATTCGGGAAGTACTTACTTTCAGGGCTTATCCGAAAGGTCGATCTTTGTTCTGCCAAACTGAATTTTTCACAATCTAAATTTTTTTACAAAAATAAAAAAAATTGCATTCTTGATGCTCTTTTCGGTAGGTTTTGCTTGTAGCAAAACTGAAACCCAACCCGATTGCACAAGCCTTATCCAAAAAGTGCAAAGTGCGGCACAAACGTATGCCAGCAATCCAAGCAATACAGCCAACTGTAATGCTTACAAATCAGCTTTGCAAGAGGCTTTGAAATGTAGCGGAACAAATACTTCCCAATATCAAAGCGCACTGAATCAGCTAACTTGTAAATAACCTGTTTTTACTTTACAAACGAACAAGCATTGGTTGTTAAATATATATATAATTGATAATCAATGCTTTATTTTATTTTTTATCACAATTTTTTATTTTTTTATGAAAACATTTTTGAAAAGCAAAAGCATCGAAGCTATATTATTAGTAGGCATGGTGCTGTTATTTAATGCGTGTAGCGATTGGGTAGAACCCAAAAAGGCAGATACCAATTCCTCTGCTGTTCCCACAACCCTACAAAAAGCAAATTTTGTGGAATGGGAAGGTAATGTAAAAGTTGTTCCCCAAAGTACGGATCAAAAATTGCGTTCTTATGAGAATAATCAACTGCTTTTTGAAGGCAGTGATGAATTTTTAGCCTCTGTAAAAGTTGGCGAAATTTTATCTTCAGAAGAAGGGTATTTGAGGAAAATAGTGGCAGTGGAAAAAAATGCCAATGAGTATATTTTCACTACTCAGAAAGCAGAACTGACTGATGCCATTAAAAACTGCTA
>JAAFHK010000051.1:0-9773 GCA_013297565.1 Cytophagales bacterium | reverse complement strand
GAATCTCGCAGCACGAACACAAGGAATTACCCTTTTCAGTTTCGAACAAGAAGTTAAAAAAGAGATTAAAAACGGAAAGACTATTCGGGCAAAATATGCTGGTTCGTATGGCATAGAACCCGTCTATATTTGTTGGATTGAGATCAAAAACAAACAACTCATCAAATTTAACGTAAAAGGCACGTTTATTGGCGAAACGACCAAAACGGTAACGGTGGAGGGTGAATTGACTTTTGATTATAAGAATCCCAAACCTGTTTTTTCCAAATCTTTCAGCCCCATCGTAATAACTACGGGTATTTCGCTAACCCCTAAAATGGACGTAAATATGGGCATCACAGGAAATGCGAAAGGGGCAATTACGACTTCACTGATTACCAGAGATGCCACCACCGTAGGCTTGGATTACGGAATTACCAAAACAGCTACTTGGACACCCGCCTACACCGAAAAAACAACCTACGAGAAAAAAATGTCAGGTTCAACAGAGGCAAGCATTACGGCGTATGTCGAACCCAAAATTACGCTTTCTCTTTACGGAATTGACAATTTGGCTTCAGCGAATATGAGCCTCAAAGGGTATTTGGAAGCTAAAAATACGATTTCGAACAGCAGAATGACTCCCACTTTTACCGCAGGTTTGTCAGGCGGGATTGGGGCTATTATTTTGGGTTTAGAATTTTCTAAACCTAGTTTATTTGATCTTCGAAAAGCACTCTAAGAACAAGAAAAAGCCCTTTTTAAAGGGCTTTTTCTTGTTCTTTTATTCCCAAACCTTATCGATCACATCACTTAGGCGGTTCATGGGCTGAATTTTGATCTTATATTTATCAAAATCCAAGCCTTTGGCATCGAGCAAAAACGGCGTAAAAAAAGGCTTCGTTTTTCAACGAAGCCTTTTTTATTTTTTTTGTAAGAATTTCACCTACAAAACTTCTTAGTTAAAAGCACCTGCCAATTCGACATTTACTTTTTTACCTTTTATTTTTACTTGGTTCATGGTTTTCAACACATTTTGTGCTTCTATTTGAGCAATATCCACAAAAGAATATTTATCAAAAATATCAATCGAACCAATCAAAGAGCCTCTTATTCCTGTTTCGCCTGTGATTGCTCCCAAAATATCGCTTTTCGAAATGCGTTGTTGTTTTCCCAAATTGAAAAACAAACGAACCATACCTTGCGTATTTCTTTCACGTCTTTCAGGACGATCTGCTCCACTTCTTTCGCTTCTTTCTGTGCGTTCCGTACGTTCGCTACGTTCAGGGCGATCTGAACGAGAAGAATAAGATGAAGAACTGCGTGTATTTGTGCGGTCTTTTCCGTAACGGTCACTTCCGCTTCTTTCTGTGCGGCTATTACCATATTCTCTGCTTTCAGTTCTAACCGTTCTTTTTGGTTCTTCCAAAAGAACATCAGTGCCTGTGCGAGGCGTGCCTAAAAGCATTTTGAGCAAAGCGGCAGTTATCGTTTCCAAATCTCCCCCTTCGGCTTTGATCTGTCCGATCATTTCTTGGAAATATTCCAAATCACCTTTGGCTATTTCATTTTGGATACGTTCGGCAAATTGACTTTGACGATACACCCAAACATCTTTCAAAGAAGGAATTTGTCCTTGAGCAATCTTGATACTTGCAAAGCGTTCAATATCCCAAATGCGTCCCATTTCACGTGAATTGACGAAAGTAAAGGATTTTCCGCTTTTACCTGCACGCCCTGTACGACCAATGCGGTGTACATAATATTCAGGATCAAGAGGAGTATCGTAGTTGATAACGGCTTCTACATTTTCAACGTCAATGCCACGAGCCGCTACGTCCGTAGCCACCAAAACATTTACTCCACCTGTGCGGAATTTCGCCATTACTTGATTGCGTTGGTTTTGACGAAGATCGCCATGCAAAGCCTCTGCAATTAAGCCATGTTGCTGCAAAGCACCCACCAATTCATCAACTTGTTGTTTAGTATTACAAAAAACCACAATGGATTTCAAATTGTGCAATTCGACTAAACGATACAAAAGTTCAGTTTTGTGTTCGTTGCGAACTTTATAGAATGATTGATCTATAGATAAGTTAGTCAGCTGTTTAGGCGTAACTTTTACGATTTGCGGATTTTTTTGATATTTTTTGGTCAAAGCCAAGATAGGGGCAGGCATAGTAGCCGAGAAGAACACCGTTTGGCGTTCGGCTGGCATATGGCTTAGGATTTTTTCGATGTCATCTATAAAGCCCATGTTCAGCATTTCGTCCGCTTCGTCCAGAATGATTTGGTTGATATTTTCCAAATCCAAAGTACCGCGTTCGATGTGGTCAATGATACGTCCTGGCGTACCAATTACAATATGCACGCCTCTACGTAAAGCCTTGATTTGCAAGCCGATAGACTCACCACCATAAACTGCGGCGGTGTGAATACCTTTTTTGTACTTGCCTAATTTTTTAAATTCTTCAGCCACTTGGTTTGCCAACTCACGAGTAGGGCAAAGTACCAAAGTTTGCGGTTTGAAAAGATTAGTTTTGATTTTTTCTAAAGTCGGGATAGCAAAGGCGGCAGTTTTGCCTGTTCCTGTTTGTGCTTGTCCTATCAAATCCGAACCTTCCAAAAGCAAAGGAATGGCTTGGGCTTGGATAGGAGAAGGCTCTGTAAAGCCCATTTCAGCAATAGCCAACTGTAGCTCTTGAGAAAGAGCCAAATCTTGAAAATGCAAAGGATTCATAAACAATGTTTTGATGCTTTGTAAAAAAATGAGAAAATGAAAAAGCCCAAATAGGCTCGGTTCTCTTTCTTTTCATTGTTCCCGATTTTTAGAAGGCACACGATGAAAAACAATGCGGTTTTTCAGGCAGGGCAATCAGGAAGGCAAATATGGTAGCGAACCTATCCGAACGCAACCCCTAACACGAATAATAAGAGTTGCTGTATTTTCTGGGTGCAAAGGTACAAACAGTTTTTGATTGTGCAAATTTATTTTGCATTATTTTTCAAAATCTTTTTTTGTGGCGATTTAAGGATAAATTGCTGGATAATATGCAAAATTATGAAAGTCCATTTTCTGTTTATTTTCCTATTAATTATGCGAATCAGTGGTTCAAAATATAGAAATTGAGCAAAAAAAGCAAACCCATTAGTATATTTCTTGGTTTGAAAGAGTATGAAAGCCATCAAAATATCGAAATCTACTATCAGATTTGCCAATTTTACAACGAATATCTCTGGCAAAACTTCAACGATCGTAGCCCTAATGGGAATCAGGGCGAAATTAGGGATCAAGAACTTATGTGCATTTACCTTTTCTGCCTGATATAAGAGCAGAAAACGGAAAAAAAAGCTATGCATCAGTTTATTAAGGATTACTGGGCGGATTCTTTCCTTCTTTGCCCCAGTATCAGACTTTTAATGATCGTCTAAACCATTTAGAAATTGCTTTTCAAGAAAAATTTCTTGTTTAGTTGGGATATTTACCTAAAATGAAGCAAGATTTTTCTATCTTTACAGGTGATTCTATCTTTACAGGTGATTCTATGCCTATTATTACCTATTCAGGGAAACGAAATAGTCAAATAGCTCCTGATCTATGTACAAAATCTTATTGTAGTACAAACGAATATATGATATTACAGTGTTAAATTACACACTTTATGGACTAAAAAAGATCAGAAATTACCTTTTCCTATCTTTATGGGTGTTACACCTGCTCATGTTCACGATTTATCGGCTATGCGTGAGGAATTATCTAATTTTCCATTACCTTGTGTGGTCTTGGACAAGGCATATACAGATCAATCTTTAGCTGAAAATTTTGAAAAGCAAGATCGGGTTTTATTATGTCCCATCAAAACTCGAAAAGGCGAATCAGAAGCCATCAAACAGCGAGATCGGGCTTATCAAGATTTATATAATCGGAAAGTATACAGCCTTCGACAGCCTATTGAGGCGTTTTCGTAGCTGGATTGAACAGAAATTCCAGATTCAAAGAGCTTCAAAAGTACGAGCAAAAGCGGGATTGGGTTTGCACGTTTTCGGTAAATTAGCTGCTGCGATTTGGGTATTAGTCGCAAAATGGAACCCCTGATTCGAATTTATATTTCGAGATCGAAAAAAACCGCCCTCTTTTTTGTAATGCTTCCGAATAAAATAGAAATTTGCCTGTGTAAAAATTACGCATGATTCTACGAAACAAATAATGATATGACAGCTTATATTTTCCCTGGTCAGGGTTCGCAGTTTAGCGGCATGGGCAAAGACCTTTATGAACAAAGCGAAAAAGCCAGCAGTCTGTTCGAGGAGGCAAATCGGATTTTGGGTTTTGACCTCACCAAAATCATGTTCGAAGGTTCGGCAGACGAGCTGAAAGAAACAAAAGTTACGCAACCTGCTATTTTTGTTCATTCGGTTATTTTGGCATTGATCAATCCTGATTTTCGTCCCGATGCCGTAGCAGGACATTCGCTTGGGGAGTTTTCGGCGCTTACGGCGGCTGGTTCTTTGTCTTTTTCGGACGGTTTAAAATTGGTTTCGCAGCGCGCCCAAGCCATGCAAAAAGCCTGTGAAGCCAATCCTTCTACTATGGCGGCGGTTCTGGGACTTGATGACGAAACGGTTGAAAAGGTTTGTGCAGAAATAAAAGATCATGTGGTGGTGGCGGCAAATTATAATTGCCCTGGGCAATTGGTAATTAGCGGAACGCACGAAGGGATCGAGGTAGCTTGTCAAAAACTAAAAGAAGCAGGAGCAAAAAGGGCTTTGCCTTTGCCCGTAGGCGGGGCGTTTCACTCACCTTTGATGGAACTTGCCAAGCAAGAACTCTCTGAAGCAATTGGAAAAACACAATTTTCGAAACCTATCTGCCCTATCTACCAAAACGTAGATGCGCGCGCCTACGAAAACCCTGAAATGATTAAAAATAACCTTATTTTGCAACTCACCTTCCCTGTTCGTTGGACGCAAACCATCGTGAATATGAGCAAAGCGGGCATTATGGCATATATCGAATGTGGTCCTGGTAAAGTTTTACAGGGTTTGGTCAAAAAAATTAATAAAGATGCAGTAGTGGCTTCTTTGTAGTGAGTTTGCGAGGTTTTTTTATGATTATCAATAAGAGAAATTGCCAAAGATTTGATTTTTGGAGGAAAAAGAGGGTTGTTGGAGGGGTAAAGGGGAGAAAATAGAAACGCCAAAAACATATAAATTTTTAGCGTTTCTATTTTAAAAATAAAGTCTAATTTTGCGACAACTTAAGATATTTATGAAATACACAGAATTTGGATACGCAGCCGAAAGGCATTTGCAAACTTGTCAAAGATTAAAAGAATTGATTGAGTGTAATACTTTGGGCAAATCCGAAAAGGAAAACCTGCTAAAAAACTTGTTCTACCTGACAGGTTATATTGTAGAGTGTTCTTTTAAGTTTGCATTTTTTGCAAAGATTTATCGTTCAGGTAATTTATCAAAAGACAAAAGCAAAAACAAAGAAAATGCCGATAAACTTGCTGAAATTTACAATCGTAGTATTCGTGAGAAGAAGTCATCAAATTTTATTGAGTTGAATAAAGAAGGAAATGCTATACCGTTTTCCTATACAAACCATTTTTCTATTTGCAATGAAAAACACGAAAAGGCATCTCGTGAACTGATACATTTTATTGAGGATAAATTTAGACCTACACCTGTTTCCAATTATTATGAGTTTCTAATTGGAAATTCAACCAATGAAATACTTGCATCTAAATGGCATTCTGAAACACGATACTTTATTGATTTTAAATTAAACCAGAATGAAGTTTTTGCTTATATTGAAGATGCTGAACGTATCTTTTCAACAAGTAAAAAGTATGACAAATTATCTCACTATTCTAAATAATATAACTATGTTAAAGTTCGCCAATATCATTCATCAAATTATTTTTAGACTTGATGAGTTTGCTAAAAGTGCAAAAAATGAAAATTTTTTATTTCAATATCGTATCAATGAACGTGCAAATAGCGAGATTGAAGTGATTATTTATTGCCCAAATCAAAAAGTAGATTTAGATTTTTCAGATGTATATGAGAACCTCACTATCGAATATATTTCCGAAAAAGAATACAACAATGAAGACGGTTTTTACAAATCATTTTTTGATAATGAAAATGTATTACAAGGTTATACTTATCGTCTGGAAAATATTTTTGATACCTACAAACCCATCAAAAAAAGTGGCTTGCCTCCTATCGTGAGTTTTTATAGCTACAAAGGTGGAGTTGGACGCACCACAACTTTGGCGTGTTTTGCTGCATACTTGTCAAGAAAAGAAGGCAAAAAAGTTGTGATGATAGATTGCGATTTTGAGGCACCAGGATTTTTCAACTTTTTTGAGTTGAACGCTGAAACTGCTTCAAAGAATGGCTTAGTCGAATATTTATTGGATAGTCAAATTAAAGAAGTTGATTTGAAGGATTATGTTATTGAAATTTCCAAAGAGTACAGTGGAAATAACGGAGAATTGTATGCTATGCTTGCAGGAAATTTGAGTAATGAACCTGTAGACAGAAACAATCGAGTTGGCTATAATTTGGATACACATTTAGAACATTATTTGCATGGTTTGGCACGTTTGGATTTAGCAAATCCTTATGAAGTGGAAAGACAATTTGAATCTTTGTTTAAAGCTATAAAGGAACAATATAATCCTGATGTGATTTTAATTGATTCAAGAACAGGATTTAGTGAAGTTTTCTCGAATTTGGTTATACGATTTTCTAATTTAGTTGTAGGCTTTTTTGGAAATAATGACCAAAACAAAGCAGGTCTTGAGTTTTTTACTCAAATATTTAAAAAAGACTCGATAAAATATGTATTGGTTAATTCTCTTTTGTTTAAACGAGATTTACTACAAAACTTTTCTAAAAAAATAGGGGAGTTCATTGAGCAATCTATTGGGAATAAAAACTCAAGTATTTACCAACCTCATATTTTTGAAATATTAAACGGTAATCAAACTTTACAAGAACAAGGAGCCAATCAAACGGAACAAAAGCCATATTTTGTAAATTTGATTGATGATTATGATAGACAGTTTCCTGCTTATTATGCATCTCACGAAAATATAAATCCCAACAAACATCTGTTTAAATTTTTATTTGAGGAGATAATGGACACTGTTCCAAAAGAAATCTTGGAAATAGATGCAACAGAAAGTCTATCAATTTCTACTTCTACAAGTGCTGCAATACAGCCAAGAACAATCAATCTGCTCGAAAAGAAAAGAGCAATTCTAACTCAATTAGGTGAGCAGTATTTTATTAAATACCAACCTGAATATGCTGATAGTTTTCCTTTAGATGCTGATTTTTTAGAAAAATTTTTCTATTTCCGCACCCAAATGTTTGACATTTTGAATGAAAATAAATTTATCATTCGTGGCTACAAAGGAACGGGAAAAACATTGTTTTATGAGGCTTTGACTGATAGCAGATTTAATCTTTTTAGAGAAACTTTTTTGAGAAAAGCCAAAAGTCATATCAAAAACTTTGTTTTTGTAGATATGGTGTCTTTGAAAAGGGATTTAAAACCAATTTTAGGCTATTTTAAAGATGATTATAAGCGTTTTTGGACGATTTATAGTTGGAATACTTTGATGGTAAAAAAACAACGTCATGAAAATAATTTGCATGAAATTATTTCATTTGAACCCAAACTTACCACTTTTGAACTGTCATCAAACAATACAGAAAATTGGAAATTTTTGGGTGAATATGTAAAAGATGAACATTTTTTTGTGATTGAAAAGGAACTTGTGCAATTAGACAAAGACCTTAAAATCACTCAAACCAAACTACTCCTACTGTTTGATTATTTGGATATACTTATTTTGCCCAATGAATGGTCTGATAAATATAATCCTATTTCTCAACTGATTGAGCATTGGCGTTTCCGTCCATACACCAATATAGAAAGCAAACTTTTTGTTCGAACCGATTTATACAATCGTTTGGGTGGTATCAATAATTTCAATTCACTTGAAGCTATGGTTATTGATTTTGAATGGAAAAGAGAAGAATTATTTGTTTATTTTTTCCAAATACTGCTCAAAGTTGCCAAACAAGATTTTTATGAGTATGCACAAAAAGTATTAGATTCGAATTTTGAAGGGAAAGCAAAATTCTATATTCCTTTGGAAAAAATTAAGCAAGTGCTGAACGAAAATGAAGACCAAATCAAATCATCATTGAAAGAATCAAGTGAAATTTTAAAAACCTTTGTAAGTGTATTTTTTGGTGAATATACAGACTTACGCAGAGAAGTAGAGAAAAAACATCTTTCTTATAATTGGTTTTTTAACAATTTAAGCAATGCAAATCAAACTTTTAGTTTGCGTGTGTTTATTGTATTGATTCGAAAGGCATTGAAAGGAGCAAAATTAGATTTGGAAAGAAATGATAGAAGGAGTGAATTTCCTATTGTTTCAGGTTACTTTTTTACAAACCCTGATACACGAAAAGAGGCAGCAAATGCGCATTTGAACGATTTGATTTCAGAAGAAAAGAGGTTGGGATATTTTAAAGAATTCTTTGACGAGCATAAGCAAAATCAAGAATATAAAAACAAGTTTTTCAAAACACTTTTGTATCAATCCGAAATGAAACAATTATTAGAAATAATCATTCAAGAAAATACTTTAAATATCTCTTGGCGTGATTTCCTAAAAATTTTAGAAGATAGCGGTATTATTCGAGAAACCAAAACAACCAATGCTCTTGCTTATTCTTTTGCATTTCTGTATAAATATGCTTTTGGTTTGAAATCAAGTTGGAATTAGCGGTCTATTTAATTTTTTTTCTTGCATACATCGAAAACCCTTTTACAAAGAGATATTGTCAAAGATTTGATTTTTGGCGGAAAAAAGGTTTTATTAGGGGCGTAAAAACCAAATAAAATGAAATTATGTCTGCAAAACCTTTGATTTTAGTTTCCAATGACGATGGCATTACGGCAAAAGGAATCCGCACTTTGGTAGAGGTCATGTCCGAAATTGGTGAGGTGCTGGTCGTAGCCCCTAACAGTCCGCAGTCGGGCATGGGACACGCCATTACTATCCATTCGCCTTTGAAATTGTACGAATCCAATGTATTTTCCGATCTTCCGAACGTTCAGGCTTTTGAGTGTTCGGGAACTCCTGCCGATTGCATCAAACTGGCAAAATATCACGTCTTGCAAGTCGATAAAAACCGAGTTCCCGATCTGGTCGTGAGTGGCGTAAATCACGGAAGCAATACTTCAATTAGCATTTTGTATTCAGGCACCATGTCCGCCGCTATCGAAGCCGCCATCGAGGGTTTTGCTGCCATTGGTTTTTCGCTTTGCGACTACGGCAAAGAGGCTGATTTTGAGCATATTAAAGAACACATCAAAGCTGTAGCTTTGCAAGTTTTGAAAACAGGTTTGCCAAAAGGAACAGCCTTGAACGTCAATTTTCCGAAAAAAAGTGAAACCCCGATCAAAGGTATGCGGATTTGCCGCCAAGCCCGCGCCCGTTGGCAGGAGATTTTTGATGAACGCACCGATCCGCACGGACGCAAATATTTGTGGCTAACGGGCAGTTTTGTCAATGAAGATTTGGGACACGATACGGACGAATGGGCTATTTCCCAAAATTATATTTCGGTTGTGCCTTGTATTTTTGACCTTACGGCTCACCATGCCATAGCAACACTAAACGAGGAATGGGAAATTTTAAGGGCTTGAAAAAAAAATTCTTGCTTATTTCTCTATTTTACTATATTTGGCTTTT
>JAAFHK010000509.1 GCA_013297565.1 Cytophagales bacterium | reverse complement strand
ACCTTAAATGTGTCGGATAATTTGATTTTCAGGAGATTTTGTTTCTTATTTTATCGTTCCCAAATGAATAAGTCGCCCACCTGTTTGGCTTACAGGGTGAACATTTTTCCCAATAATAATGCCTTCTTCGGGGCTGTTGTAGGTATTGATAATATCTCCAAAAATATCCCTGACAATGGCAATCTTATCACCTTTTTTGATTTTTTGGGTAACTTCAGGAAAAACCTCCAAAATTCCGCCTCGGTTGGCATATAACCATTTTGATTTTTTACAAATTACGGCAGGGCGTTTGGGTTCGATCACTTCGCCCTCAATCATTTTCAAATAACGCATCACATTAAGCGTACCAGCCAAACCCGAATCGATCATGCCTTTTTGGAATTGGTTAGGATCACCCACCTCAATAGTAACGGCATGAATGCCCAGATTTGCCGCCGCACTGCGCAAAGTTCCGTCACTGCCTTCATTGTTCAGTATAATTTCGGCATTTAACACTTCTGCCATTCTTGAGGTGATTTTTCGTTTCAAATCCGCCCTTATATAATACGAATTGACCCGCCCAAAACTTGCTGTATGCAAATCAAGTAAGTATTCAAATTCGGAAATTACCCTGTCTATAAACCTATGCACATAGACTTGGCTCACACTGCCGTCAGCCTTACCAGGCATAATGCGGTTTAGGTCTTCTCCATCTACAAAACGGCGTTCTTGGTTGATAATGGAGGGAATATTCATCACAGGCACACCCACGACCGTTCCACGCAAAGTATTTACGTCTATTTGATTAAAAACTTCGTGAATTATCGAAATGCCATTCAATTCGTTGCCATGAACGGCGGCAGTAATGCCCAAAACAGGTCCATCACTTGCCCCTTTAGCCACCATGATAGGCAAATAAATGGGCTGGGCGATCCCATTTGAGATAATGTGCAACCAATATTTGGTAAGCGTACCTTTGGCGAGTTTGGCAAGGTCTAAACGAGTGATGACCTCAATGTCGAGATATTTCATCGTGTTTTGGGTGATTAATGTGTTTGAGAAGCAATTTATAAAAATAATGCAAATTGGCTTTACAAAATTGTCAAAAAAATACGGAAAAGCTAATTTTCTTTAATAATTTTGCCAGTTGATTTTTAAGTTTTGATAAACAAACCTTTGCAATTTTATCATCATGGAAGTTTTACACTCGACAGTTATACCAAAAGTATCCGACCGCCTCAATGCCCTTGCCGAATCGCAAACTTTGGAAATGGCAAAAAAAGCACGCGAACTCAAAGCTAAAGGTTTTGACGTAATTAGTGTGAATTTGGGCGAACCCGATTTTCAGACTCCAGACCACATCAAACAAGCCGCAAAAGAAGCCATTGACGGAGGTTTTACGTTCTATACGCCTGTGGCAGGAATCCCCGAACTTCGCAAGGCGATTGCCGAAAAACTCCAAAAAGAAAATAATTTGGATTGGAAAGCAGAAAACATTGTGGTTTCGACAGGCGCAAAACAGGCTTTGGTGAATGCCTTGATGTCGATAGTCAATAAAGGTGATGAAGTAATTATTTTTGCTCCTTATTGGGTTTCGTACTTGGAAATGGTCAAAATTGCAGAAGGAACGCCTGTGATTATCAAAGGGGATTTGAAAAACGATTTCAAAGTTACAGCCGAGCAACTTCGTCAGGCAATTACGTCCCGAACTAAAGCTATCATGTTTTCGAGTCCTTGCAACCCGACAGGAACGGTTTTTACTGAACAGGAATTGACCCAAATAGCCGAAGTGGTCGCAGAACATGAAAATCTTTTCATCATTGCAGACGAAATTTACGAATATATCAATTTTACAAGCCGTCATTTTAGCATTGGCTCTTTGGATTTTGTCAAAGATCGGGTAATTACCGTGAATGGTTTTTCGAAAGGTTTTGCCATGACAGGCTGGCGCGTGGGTTATACCGCTTGTGCCAAATGGATTGCCGATGCTTGCGACAAAATGCAAGGTCAGGTAACTTCAGGAACTTGCTCCATTGCCCAAAAAGCGGCTTTAGCCGCCATCACAGGTTCGAGAGAACCCGCCCAGAAAATGGCTGAAGCTTACCTTCGCCGCAGGGATTTGGTAAAACGCCTTTTGGACGAAATCAAAGGAGTAAAAACCAATACACCACAGGGAGCATTTTATATTTTTCCAGATATTAGCGATTATTTTGGTAAAAAACATGGCGAAATCACCATTCGCAATTCCTACGATTTAGCCATGTATCTCCTCAACGATGCCTACGTTTCTTTGGTAGATGGTGAAGGCTTTGGTGCGCCTGAATGTGTCCGAATCTCTTGCGCCGCTTCTGACGAACAACTCACGGAAGCTGTCCGTAGAATCAAAGTTTCTTTGGAAAAGTTGGCTTAAAAAATGTAAGAAAATTTGGATATACTCAATCAAAATTGCTTTTGTATGGCGAACATTCTTGTTCGCCCAGAAACGAACAAGAATGTTCGTTTTACGACATAAACCAATTTAGTTTCAGTATAACAAGGGGGCATGCCCCCTTGTTTGTTAAAAAAATATTTACAAAACCCCATGTTATACTATCTTTTTAGGTATTTGGACGAACAGTTTAACTTTGTTGGGGCGGGACTGTTCCAATACATTTCGTTTCGGGCGGGCATGGCGGCGCTTTTTTCACTGTTGATTGCCGCTATTTTTGGCAACAAACTGATTCATTTTTTACAAAAAAAGCAGATTGGTGAGGAAGTGCGAGATTTGGGACTTGAGGGGCAAATGCAAAAAAGAGGAACACCAACCATGGGCGGTTTGCTCATGATCGCTTCGATCCTTGTGCCGATTTTACTTTTCGCCAAAATCACCAATGTTTATATCGTTTTATTGATTATTACGGTGATTTGGACGGGTTTTATTGGTTTTCTTGATGACTACATTAAGGTTTTCAAAAAAAATAAACAAGGCTTAAAAGGTCGTTTTAAAGTCATTGGTCAGGTGGGGCTTGG
>JAAFHK010000507.1 GCA_013297565.1 Cytophagales bacterium | reverse complement strand
TGCGGGTAAATTTTTTGCCTTCCTCGTTAAACTGATCTTGAAAACCGTCCGAAAAAATATAACAAGTCGTAACCGCCCCTTTTCCAACCGCTATGCTGTGTTGTGTAAAATAATGCTCTTCGGGATTGCGTTTCCATGCCCCACCAATTGAGAGTTTATCGCCTTTTATTTCCTGAAATTCATGGTTTTGGATATAAAAAAGCGGGTGTCGAGAACCTGCGAACCCAAGTTCTTGTTTTTCGGCATCTATTACACAAAGCGCCATATTCATACCGTCTTGATTGTCGGTTTGTCCTTGACTCAGGACTCCGCAAATCTGTTGGTGCAATTCTGCCAAAATTTCTTTAGGTTCTGTTTTGCCGATCAGTTCGATCACGCCATGCAGTAAATCATTGCCAATCAAGGACATAAACGCCCCAGGTACACCATGACCCGTGCAATCAACTGCCGTAACGATTGTTTTTTGCCCAATTTGGCATAGCCAATAAAAATCACCTGAAACCACTTCTTTGGGTTTGTACAGCACAAAGGAGTCGGGCAAGGCTTTGGCAATGTCAGCAGGCTGGGGAAGCATGGCATCTTGAATCCGCTTGGCATAATTGATACTTGCCGTAATATTTCGGTTTTTTCGTTCTATTTCCGCATTTTTTTGTTGCAATTCTTTTTCTATTTGTTCTTTTTCAGCGATAGTGAGCTGGAGTTGGGCATTGCTTTGACGAATTTCGTGGCGCTGGCGGTCGATCTGCAAAAAAATTCGCACTTTGCTCAATAGAATTTCAGGTTTGAAAGGTTTGGTCAAAAAATCAACAGCCCCCGATTGGTAGCCTTTAAAAACGTGAAAATCGTCAGAGTAAATAGCCGAAAGGAAAATAATGGGCAAATATTGGGTTTGCGGCTCATTACGGATATATTCGGCAAGTTCGTAACCATCGATGTCGGGCATCTGAACGTCAAGGATCGCTAAGGCAAAATCATGGTTGAGAATAGCGATCAAGGCATCGTTGCCGTTTTCGGCGGCTATTACCTCGATATCTTCGAGTTCGCTTAGTACGTTTTTGAGGGCAAACAAATTGGCTTGTTTGTCATCTACTATCAATATATAAGGACGATAAGTCATGCAGTTTTTTTCGAAAAGTAATTATTTTTTCTATTCCTACCAAAATAATACCAAGTAAAAGGTTAAAAAAAAATACCAGAAAATTTCTAATCCAAACGGTATTTTGCTATCAGATTATCAAAGCGCTCTTGTCCCACGTACCCATTCCAAGGGTCAGTATTAAGCCAAGTCCAGACAGGAACTTTGTATTTTAGGGCAATTTCAAGGTTTTTATAAAAAAATTCCTCATTGCTTTTTTTGGCATAACACTGGGCAATAATGCTGTAAGGATAGCCAAATTCGGGGTTTCGAGTGATCAATTCTTGTGATTTTTGGATCGCCAAATCGTATTCTCCTTTCAAGAAATGAACAAAAGCCAAATTGTTGTAAGGTAAAAGATAGTCAGGATTGGCTTCGATGGCTTTTTGGTATTTTTCGATGGCTTCATCATATTTTTTTTGATTTCGTAAGATCGATCCCCAGCTGTTCCAAGCGTCCGAAAAATCAGGTTTTGCCTCGATTGCTCTTTTTAACATCTCGACCGATTCTTCGTTTTTTCCTTCCAAACGCAAACCAGAAGCCCAAGAAAGATACGCCCAGTGCGTATATTTGGGTTCATGAATGAGTAAAAATTTGCCTAATTCGATGTTTCTTCCTTGTTTTTTGGTTTGGAAATAATAATTCAACATCACAATCGGGTCGGTATTCTGCAAAATAACTTCACTTGCCTGTCCGAGAAGTTTTTCCAAAGCGCTAAATCTGTCCAAACTATCCAAGTTTTGTTCAAAAATTTCGCTACTTCGCCCTGTAACATGAACAGTGAGTTGCAAACGATTGTCCATTTGGATCAAATAACCATTGATATAACGGCGTTCGATGCGAAAAATCTGCCGCAACTGCTCAACAACGGTTTGCAGAGAAACCCCCACGCCATGAAGCTCGACTTGGATAGCCCGCCCTTGTTCTTCTGGGTTATATTTTCGATTTTCAGAAAAAGAAGAACGAGTCATTTGCTTCATTTCCGCCAGTTTTACACTTATTTTATCAACCAAAACCCTATTGGTAATGCCATTTTTCTCAAATTCTGACGGAACTTCGAAACCGTGCATCACAAAATCGTCCGTATTCAATTCCTCATAGACAAAATGCGTAGCAAATAAAACCCCAACAACGGTGATCAGTGCCAAACACAAACGCAAAAAAGACGTTACTTTGCGTTCAAAACTGACGATGTTCCATTTCTTGCGTTTCTGGTCGGAACGGTAATATCTGATCCCTATTTTGGAAAGATAATTTTCTTTGACTGGTTTATTTTCCTCATTTTCAATCTGTTCCATGTTGGCATTTTAGGTTTGTTTGTCCTTAGCTAACTCAAAAATTGTCCCATTTTTTTATCAATTACAAAGATTTTTTTAATTTTATTAACAGCCAAGCAAACAAATATTTTGTACCTTTGCACCCGATTTTAAAACGTACTTTAAAAGATTGATAATCAATTTTTTACAAAACAATGAAAACAAATTTGAAGCAATATCTTGCTATTTTTTCTATCTTAGGTTTGTTCGGTTTATTTGCCTGTACAGGAACTTCCGATAAAAAAGCCGAAAGCAACGCCAATGCAGACACCACTGCCGTAGATACTCCTCCGCAAGCCGAACTGGTCGATCCGAAAGGCGAAAAAGAAGCCAATCCAACGACACTTGGCAAATTGGAAGAAAATGACGACAGTTTTGTCAAATTTACGGCAAATGGTCAGGAGTTCGAGTGTAAATACGTGCCAGGAACCGCACTGAAAGCCAATCATTTTCAGAGGCTCAACAAAGACGTTTGTCAGCTAAATGTAGAGAGAGGCAGTAGCGATCAAATGACGGAAAGAGTGATCATGACCATTGTAAATTATGATCTC
>JAAFHK010000508.1 GCA_013297565.1 Cytophagales bacterium | reverse complement strand
TATTCCTCGAAATAACTAATTTTTGCATTTCGGAAGTTCCCTCCCCAATGGTGCAAAGTTTGCAATCACGATAATATTTTTCAACAGGGTAATCTTTGCAATAACCGTATCCCCCAAAAATCTGGACAGCTTCGTTGGCTACCTTGCAGGAAACTTCTGAAGCATAATATTTGGCAATGGAGGCTACTTTGGTAACACTCAAGCCTTTGTTTTTGAAATCAGCGGCTTGAAAAACCAATAAGCGGGCGGCTTCTATTTCGGTAGCCATGTCCGCCAATTTGAAACCGATTGCCTGAAAACTCGAAATAGGTTTGTTAAACTGCTGGCGTTCTTTAGAGTATGCCAAAGCCGCTTCGTAAGCGCCTTGGGCGATTCCCAAACTCAAAGCCGCAATCGAAATGCGCCCGCCGTCAAGAATTTTCATGGACTGCACAAAGCCTTCGCCTACTTCGCCCAAACGGTTTTCGTCTGAAATGCGACAATCCTGAAAAATCATTTCTGCCGTTTCCGACAAACGCATACCCAATTTGCTTTCTTTTTTGCCTGCCGAAAACCCCGCAGTTCCACGTTCGACCACGAAAGCCGTCATACCATGCGAATCGCCTACTTCGCCTGTTCGAACTATAACGACCGCCACATTGCCCGATTTTCCGTGTGTAATGAAATTTTTAGCCCCATTAATTATCCAGTCGTTTCCGTCCCGAACCGCCACCGTACGCATATTGCCAGCGTCCGAGCCTGTGTTGGGTTCGGTCAGACCCCAAGCCCCAAGCCATTCGCCGCTTGCCAATTTGGGTAGGTATTTTTTCTTTTGGGTTTCGTTCCCAAACATCAGTATATGATTGGTACAGAGGGAGTTATGCGCCGCCATCGAAAGCCCAATCGAGGGATCGGCTTTGGCAAGTTCGGCAATGGCAGTGGCATATTCGCAATAGCCAAAACCGCTACCGCCGTATTCTTCGGGAACAAGCACGCCCATAAGCCCCAATTTGCCAAGTTCTTTGAAAACTTCGATAGGGAAATATTGCTCATCGTCCCATTTATCACGAAAAGGTGTAATGTGTTTTTTAGAAAAATCACGCACCATTTCGGCGATCATTTTCTCGTTTTCGTAAGGTAAAAAATCCATTGTGAAAAGGTATGATAGGTTTAAAATTACGTTAATGTGTTAAAAATTTAGAACTTTTCTCGTAACTGTTGAGAAAGAGTTTGGTAGATCAAAAAATAAAAAAGTCCGCTTTTGTGTAAGCAACACGAAAAGATAAGTTTAGTTATGAATAATTTAAGATTCGCAACAAAATTAAATAAATCTTCCTACCCTTGCAAACTGCTTAGAATTTAACACGAAAAAATTTATTATCAAGATTCTTTAGCTAAAAAGTAGAAAACTACAAATTTTAAGAAAAAAAACGATTAAAAAATTACTATTCCTCGAAAAATATTTATTTTTGGCAATTCCATTCGAAAATTTCCCCTATTTATACCATGAGAAATATATCCTTTTTCCTTTTTTTCCTTTTGGTTTGCTTTTCAAACCTTGTCGCCCAAAGCAATTTTAGCGGTAGCACTTGGTACATTTCCGAAATTTCTTTTACGGACAGCACCATGCCCAAACAAACTTTTGAGCTTGGAAAACAGCTTTTTTCTGTAACCAATGAAGGTAATTATTTGGTTGAAAATTTTTTGGGAATTACGAAGCAAGAGGGCAAAATGATAGAAAGTGGCAAAGTTTTGATTTTAAGTGATGGCGACAAAGGGTATTTTGCGGTTTTTGAAACGTTGGAAAAAACCGACAACAGCATTACGGTTCGCTATGTGCCGTATCGCCCAACTACCAATTACATGAATCTCAAATTTGTCAAGTTTGATCCCAATGCCGTTATTCCGCCCAATACACACGATTTTTCAGGGAATTGGATTTTCGAACAAGCAGGTTTGCGCCTCGAACTAAACCTCAAACAAAGCGGAAAAAGCCTCATTGGACAACACATCGGCACTGAAACCTATAATTTGCAAGGCTTGGTAGAAGGAGAAAATGCTACAATTACCCTTCTCGATGCCTCCAACAATCCGATTGCGAAAGGGAATTTGGCAAAATCCTTTAATCAAAGCATTGCTTGGGGAATTACCGAAGGTTTGGACAAGGTAAAAACCGTTGATGGGGTGATTTTGAAAAAGAAAGAGGAAAAATAATAAAAAAACGTAAAAATCATGCTGATCACCAAACCGCAATCAAGCGAATACAACGCTTGGTACGAAAATTATATTCGCCAAACGCCTGAAGGCAATATTTTGGAACTTTTGACCCAAAATCAGAAAAATACGCCCGATTTGTTTCGCAATATTGCTGAATCAAAAGCCAATTTTGCTTACGCCGAAGGCAAATGGACAATCAAAGAAATACTTGGACACATCATTGATTCGGAAAGGGTGTTCGCTTTTCGTTTATTCTGGTTTTTGCGAAAAGGAGATGCACCCATGCCCTCTTTTGATCAGGACGAATTTATGAAAAATGCCCATTTTGCGAACCGCACGCTAAAATCTTTGGCGGACGAATTTGCGGCTGTGCGCGAATCGACCTTGTTTATAGTGAGAGAAATTAGCGAAAAAGATTTGGCGGTGCAAGGCATCATGAGTGGTAATCCTGTGAGTATCAGGGCTTTGCTATATATCATAGCGGGGCATGAAATTCATCACTTGACTATTTTGAAGGAAAGATATTTGTAGTTTTTTCATGTAACATTTACCAATTATGCAAAAGAAAATTTTGGTCTTTCTATTTTTAATAACTTGTCTATCAGTTAGTTATGCCCAAACCGAAAAAGGCACTTGGATGCTCGGCGGGACAGGGACAATCACGAACAATGAAAGTTCACAAAGTAGTACATTTACTTTTAGCCTTTCGCCCCGAATCGGTTATTTTGTTGTACCAAACTGGGCTATTGGATTGCAAACAGGCTTTAGTATTAATAATACTGACTTTAAATCACCCGTTACAGGCG
>JAAFHK010000506.1 GCA_013297565.1 Cytophagales bacterium | reverse complement strand
CATAGGTTTGGTTCAGGACGATTGCCGCCGAAGGATACTGATCCTTGTTCGAATAAATGTCATAATATTCACTTCCCAATTCGACCTCTGCCACGTCCCCCAGATACAAGACCTCCCCCTTCGGATTGGCTCTAATAATGATGTCTTTGTATTGTGCGGCTTCGTTGTACCTGCCCTGATAGGTCAATACGTATTCTATAGATTCGGATCGCTTGCCATCTGCCCGCCCCAAACGCCCTGGCGAACCAATAATACTTTGTTCGCGCATGGCTTTCATGATTTCCTCCGTACCAATGTTATAGGCGCGCATACGGTCAGGATTTAGCCACACCCGCATCGAATATTGCCTACTCCCCAATATCCGCGCAAGCCCTACCCCATTAATCCGTTGAAGTTCTGGTAACATTTGCACATAAGCATAGTTAAAAATATACTTCATATCGGCGTTACTCGTATCTTTACTATACAAATTAACATACATAAGCATATTGGGCATAAGGCGTTGGACGACAATCCCTTCTAATTGTACCAAAGGAGGCAGACGCATTTTCATCTGTTCGATTCGGTTATTGATATTAACAACTGCCTGATTGGGATCACTGCCCAAGTGAAAGACGATTTGGATATTGGCTTCGCCCGAACTAGCGGCAGTAGAAAACATATATTTCATGCCTGGTACGCCATTGATGGCTTGTTCTAAGGGAATCAATACGGATTGTACCAAAACTTCCGAACTTGCCCCAGGATACGAAGCATACACCACCACCATAGGCGGAGCAATATCAGGAAATTGAGATTTTGGTAAGCGAACAATAGCCAACAAACCCATAAAAACAATAATTAATGAAATAACTATTGCAAGGGCAGGACGATGAATGAATATTTTGAACATATACTATCTATGTTTAAAGAGTGTGATTAAAAAAAATTATTGAGCCTGTATTTTGAGGCTATTGATGACTTTTTTCGGGTCTTGGTACTCGTACTCGATCTGATCGTTTTCCCTAACAAGTCGCAAACCCTCCAACAAAATTTTATCTCCTGCGCTTATCCCCGACCGAATCACGTACAAATCGGGCAGTTCAGCCTCAATCATAATCCTTCGAGATTTCAACTGCTTATTACTATCCACCACATACACATACTTCTGATCCAATACTTCAAAAGTGGCTTTTTGCGGAATCAAAAGGGCGCGTCTAAGCGGTACGGTGATCAGAATAGTCCCCGTTTCGCCATGCCGAAGCAAATAATCGGGATTGGGAAAAGTGGCTCGAAAGGCAATATTCCCTGTTTTATTATTAAAATCTGCCTCAATCGTTTTTACCACTCCCGTATGTTCATACAGCTGGTGGTTAGCCATCTTAAGCCGAACCTTAAGCATATTATCTTGGTTCATGCTCTGTTTATAATCCAAATACTCGGCTTCTGGGACGTTAAAATACACCCATAAGGTGCTAATGTCCGAAAGGGTAGTAAGCAAATCTCCCTCGTTGAGCAAACTTCCCGCCCGAGCATAAAAACGATTCACAAAACCATTAAAAGGCGCTTTGATCTGTGTAAAACCCAAACGAACTTTGGCTAATTCTAATTCTGCTTTGGCTTTCTCAAGTTTGGCTTTCGAAAGGGCTAACTGTACGGGCGAAAGCACATTACTATCGGCAAGCATAAGCGTATTTTTATACTCTATCTCCACATAGTTTGCTTCGGCTTGGGCTTTTTCGTATTCGGCTTTGTACTGCACAGGCAGGAGCTGAAACATCATTTGCCCTTTCTGCACATATTTACCCTCATCTACGAAAATATCCTGTAGATAGCCCTGCTCCAAAGAACGCAATTCGATGTGATTGATCGCCTGAATTTGGCAAACATACTCTTTTACGAAAGTCGTATCCTGAAGAAAAGGATTTGTTACCAAATACTTAACTTTTTTTTCCTCAGACTCTTCATGCGTTTCGCAAGCCGCCTGAAACAACAGGGCGCAGAAAGCACCCAGCATGACCAACATATTTTTCATCATTTTTTTCAATTAATTGCGTTAGAAAAATTTTTTCATAAACCATCAAACAATGCCTTACTTGGGTTATAGTAAAAGCACAAGCATACACCGCAAAAAATCGTCATAAAGCCGATTTTAGGGCAAAAAATAAAAGTATTTAATTTGGAAAAGATTGAACGAACCATACGGATATAGAACGCATACGAAGTCTGTTTTCGAACAAACCACACAGCAAACCCAAAAAGGGGTAATCATAAGAATATCCGCAAGAGCCGTTAAAGGTTAGGAAGAGTAAAGGGTAGAATCCAATTTGAGGTTATGATACAAGATATAGAGAGGAAGGAGCAAAAGCAAAGGAACTACGCTTAATTTAGTAGTTCGTTGGACAAAGAAAACGGGTGTAATAAAACCTGAAATAGTAAAATTGCTAAAGAAAGCAGGAGGAGGATTGTCGTTACCTGTTTTAGATTTCTTAGAGGCTTTTTGGAAAGACGAAGACTCCTCTATTTTTTCAGTTTCTTCTTCACTGCTGTTTTCGCTGCGCTCAGTCTTTACCCTTTTGTATTTGGCTTCTATAAAGAAGTCATCAAAAGAAAACACCCCAATACAACAAATGAGGCAAAAGTATAATATTTTGAGTAAAATCTTCATTGCACGTTATTTTGAACGGCAAAGGTGTTTAAAAGGTTTGAGTAAAACAAAAAATAATGACAATTATTTATACTCAATCAACATTGGTTTTGTAGGGCGAACATTCTTGTTCGCCACAGAAACGAACAAGAACTTCGTTTTTACGTACGAAACCAATTTAGTTTTAGTATATAATGTACTCAAACCTTTTGCATAAAAGTTTTGTCCCTGCCCGTTACCATACTTTTTTTCTTTTAACCTCCTTTCTTTTGCGCATTATTTTACGATAATTTCCTATACTTGTAAGTTTTTTAAAAAGCTACAAACAAAAGATTTTACTCCTAAAATGATTTTACGCACTATTTTTTGCTGGCTATTGACCGTATCTAT
>JAAFHK010000505.1 GCA_013297565.1 Cytophagales bacterium | reverse complement strand
CAGGCAATTACCAAATTCGCCTTATCAATGATCCTTTTTTGCACACCACCATGAAGGATTTTTCGCCTGATGGAAACCACCTGCTGATCTTGGAAAATGGCAAAATGACCTTATTCAAAATTGATTGGGCGGGGCAAAATGTGAGTTTGGAGGAGGTTTTTGGTAAGCGTTTTTTGAATACACATGGCGAACCTATCCTTAGTTTTGTGCCTACTTCACAAATCTTGATTATGGTTCGATTCAATGATTCCAAACAAATTCGGTTTTATAACACCGCCGAGGAAGTGGTAGATGTTTTGGAATCAGAATATACGATTAATAATGTTTTGGTACAGGAAAAAATTGCTTTTTCGCATGAGGGACGCTACATTGCCACGCGCGATCAAAACAAAATCTATTTGCGCCGTCCTGCCAACGCGCTGGGTGCTTGGCTTGCCAAAACCGAAGTTCCCGAACTGAATATTAAGGAAAAAATTGCCTATCAAATAGCCACTTTGGAAGAAGAAGTAGGTGATGATTCGCCTTTAAAAAGCATTATTTTTATGCAAATTGTGGCTTTTATTGGGGTTTTGGTTATGCTGATCCGCTATTTCCCAAAAAGTATCCAACTCTTTGAACAGAAACGCTATTTCAAACTGGTGCTTCATGGGGGTGGAGTTACGGTTGCTACTGCCCTTTTATTTATTTATAATGAAGTGATGGGCGAAGATTCTGCTTCGGAAAGTTATGCCATTATTTCCCTTTTGGTGATTCCGTTTGCTATGCTTCTTTCCCTTTTTGATGGGCGAGCCAAACTGTTGGAATATTGGCAGACGAAAGATTGGTTCAAACTCTTGCGCAAAACCATTCCCGAATTGGCAGTGATTGCGGGCTGTATTATCGTGATTAATATGGATATGACCGATGACAATTATACCAGTATTTATTTAGCCCTTTTTCTTGTTTGTATGTTCAATTTTTTGATGGTTTGGCTCATTCACAAAGCCTCTTGTGCTTTTGAGCAGAAGCGTTACGTGGCGACTTTGAGTTTTCTTTCGTTCCCTACGATGATTATTTTGACTATTTTAGCCTTTATTTTCGCCATTACCATTTCCGAATACGAAATTTATTTCCTTTATGCGGCTTTATTGTATTTGGCAGTTTGGTTTTTTGTTTGGATTCGCCAAAAACTATTTCGTTCCGAACGTTTTAGGCATTGGTTTGATAGATTGGAAAGTAAATTTCTTTGGAATTAAAAAAAAATAGAATCAGGATTTACAGGATTTGGAAATCCTGATTCTTAATTTTTACTCCCTATTGTACTGTCGGTAGTTTTCCTCGATTGCGGGACGTTCGGCTTCGTCCATGATCTTGAATTTGTTTTTCGATTTTGGGTTGTCGACTTCCTTATTGAAATTGTAATTTGAAGAAAGTAATCGCAACTCACCCGCTACGTAACTGAACATATAAAACTCTCCGTCCCCCAAATCGATTTTTATAAATAGATTTGGTTCGCCGTTGTTCATCTCGATCAGCACAAAACCGTCTGTTTTCATGTTCAAATCGGTTTTCATGACGTTCATCAAGCCAATTTTGCCTTTGCTGTACCAAACCTTGCCTTTGCTGTCCCAGTGCAGTTCGACATTATTCAAAACCATGCCCTTTTCAAAAATATCCGCAAATTCCAACCTGCCGTTTTCCAAGCGTCTGTAGGTGCTTTCCCAATCTTTTTGTTCGAAATGCGCCCCCAATTTGTAAAAAGTTTCTTCCGTTGGTGAGGCATAGTTGAGAACACTCTCGAAATTGCGTTTTTGTTTCAGGAGGTCTTCGCCCATGTTCTTAAAGGCATCACCTTTTACATTATCGAAATTCATAGAAAGCAAGGCATTCATTTTGTACTGCATTTGGGTAAAACTTCCTTCTCCAATGCCCGAAATTTTGACAAAAAAGGCTGTTTCCTGCGGAAATAGATCGAACTTTCCTTCGTATTCGACCATGCCTTTAGCTTTGTTGTAAGCAAAATAATTGCCCAAGTAATTTTCAACTCCCTTTTTGCCTTTGCTGTTGGGGTGCAGAATGCGGCGTGCATCTTCGATAATGGTTTTGCCTGCATTTATGTCCTGCCGATATGCCCCATTCGCCTCGAAAATTGCCTGATCTTTTTCTTCGACCAGATTCGTTCGAGTGGCGGTATAGATTTTATTGAATTTTTTGTTATAAAAAATTCCTGTCCCCAGTTTATTGCCATCTTCGTCCTTTTCTGTCGAGGAAATGTTGATGGTGGTTGTGGTGGTGTCGATCTGAATCCAAGGATTGCTGTCATCGTCCGTAAATTTGATTTTCCCCCTGAAAATCAACTGCGTACTATCCGCCCGAAGCTCAACTTCGCCTTTGTATTGGATACCAGCCTGTTTGATAAAGGGTGGTTTTTCCTTAATCACTGACCGCGCAAAAGTAACCAACTTTACACTATCGGGATTGACAGGAGGTGCTTTTTTGTCCTTTTTGGTTTCCAGAATGGGATTATAAATCAAGAATTTATCAAATCGAATCGGAAATTTCTCTTTTGCGTCATTTTCGTACATATAAATGGCATGACCTTGAAATTTTTTGCGGGAGCTAATAAAAATACTGCCCGAATCGAGTTTGAAAGTTTCATGTTCGGCGTTGATGTGCAGGCGTGAATGATCTAAGCTGTCCATGTAGGCGTGTTCGTGGATTTTCACTTTTCCACTATCAGGAAAAATTTTGGAATCAACCGAAAAAATATACTCCACCCCAAAAACATCTAAAGTTTGTCCGTGCATTTGGTAAAAAGCGCCTTTTGCATCAAAAGTAAGCCCATCTTGGTCGGGTTTGGTCGAGGTAAAGGAGGCTTTATTTACTTTTTCTTCCAAAACTACTTCGCCTTTATCAAAATACCAAATGGCATCGGAGATCGAGGTTTTGTATTGGGTTGAAGGAAAAGTAATGGTTTCTTGACTTTTGTCTTCGGAGTGAATGCCCGCTTCGCGCTTTTTCATGTCGTATTCGATCTTTA
>JAAFHK010000504.1 GCA_013297565.1 Cytophagales bacterium | reverse complement strand
CCCAAAACGTGATAAAGCCCCCTATATTGAGAAGTATTTTCGATAGCCAAAACATCGGGAATATCCTCAACCACGCAAATTATACTGCGGTCGCGGTTCGTGCTTTCGCAAATCGAACAAACGGTTTGATCAGAAATATTATGACAATGTTGGCAATATTGCGTTTCGTTGCGAAGTTTGAGGAGGGAATCGGCAAGAGAAACAGAAAAGCCCTGATCCTGTTTGAGCAGGAACAAAGCCAAACGCAAAGCCGTTTTTTTGCCGATACTTGGCAATTTGGCTATCTCGAGAACGGCTTGCTCAACCAATTTAGAAGGATATTCCATGCGGGCAGACGAAAATTATTAATAAATTTCTGCCGAAATTCCTCTCTCACAAATCCCATTCCGCATGGGTTTCAGAAATTCAAAAGTACCCAATTTGACCGTACATTTGCCTTTATAATGGATCAGCAGCGTACATTGTTCGGCTTGTTCAGGGCTATGTTTGCAAACCTTGATCAGTGTTTCGATTACGTGGTCAAAAGTATTGACCTCATCATTAAATACCACCAATTCGTGTTCTACGTGCGTATCAATGGCTTCCTCAAGAAGTTCGTCAAGTTCTATTAAAGTGTCGGCTTCGGTATAAGACATACGAAAACAAATTTTGGAGTTCGGATCATTTTGTCTGGCAAATCTACGAAATTATCCGCAAATCAAGCAATTTTTTCTATCTATTTGTTGAGCATAAAAAAACGGACTTACTGTTTCCAATAAATCCGTTTTGGGAGGAAGACGGGGCTCGAACCCGCGACCTCTGGATCCACAAACCAGCGCTCTAACCGACTGAGCTACAATCTCCATATTGCCCTACAAAGGTAAAGCTTTTATTTCATAATCCAAATCTTTTTTACTTTTAAATATTTATTTTCATTTTTTTAACCAAAATGTTTTTTTATTCAAAAAAATACTTACCTTTGTGAGTACAATTTTTTTGTTATCTAATATTTCTTTAAATGAACATTTATGTTGCTAACATTCCATTCTCTTTGACAGAGAAGGAATTGGAAAGTGTTTTCGCCGAATACGGTGATGTTTTGTCTGTTAAAATTATTAAAGACAAAGTAACGGGTAAATCGAGAGGTTTTGCGTTTGTAGAAATGGAAAACGAAGACGACGGTGAAAAAGCCGTAAACGAACTCGATCAAGCTCAAGTAAAAGGTCGTGAAATCAAAGTAAAAAAAGCACTTCCTCGCACTCGCTAAGTCTAAGCTTTCCTGCCTTTTTGTTAATCTGGTTTTGATTACTCTGAAAGGGCTGATGGTTTTGCGAAAAGCCCTGCTTCGGTAGGCAACCGCACTACTGGTCTTGTTTTTGGTCAGCCGAATAGTCTGCATACAAGTAAAAAGATTAGTAATTGTTTCGAAAGCGCCTTTGGGAAACCGAAGGCGTTTTTATTTTGTCAAAAAAGCATTAATTTTGCCACAAAATATAAACGTAAATACGCTTTAGCGTGTGATTCCTATTTAGGAAAATTAGTCTAAAAATATACAATAAATTATGAGCATAAATACTGCCCCGCCGCGTGGAATGCGTGATTTTAGTCCTGCCGAAATGAGTTTGCGGACGTATGTTACGGGCGTAATTTTAGATATTTACCGCAAGTTTGGGTTCGTACAGATCGAAACGGCGGCTTTGGATAGCCTCGAATTTCTTAATTCAGGACAAGGAGGAGATAATGAAAAAATGCTTTTCAAAGTCCTAAAACGCGGTGAAAAACTCGAACTCGACAAGCCCAATAGGAGTGAAAACGACCTTGTCGATTTGGCTTTGCGCTTCGACCTGACCGTTCCGCTTACCCGTTTTTATGCCAATCAGCGCGAAAAATTGCCACTGCCTTTCAAAGTAATCCAAATGGGAAATGTTTGGCGCGCCGAACGTCCGCAAAAAGGACGTTTTCGTCAGTTTGTGCAGTGTGATATTGATGTGATTGGGCAAAAAGAAATTTTTGCAGAAATTGAGTTGATTTTGGCAAGTACGCAGGCTTTGCAAGCCTTGAGTTTTGATAATTTTACGGTGAAAATTAATGATCGCCGCATTTTGGAAGGCTTGGCGAAATATTTTGGCTTTGAAGAAAAGAAAGAATCGTTTTTTATTACGTTTGATAAATTGGACAAAATTGCGGTTGAAGGCGTAGAAAAAGAATTGCTCGAAAACGGTTTTGAAAGCGGACAAGTCGGTAAATTTACGGCTTTTCTCAAAGATTTTTCCAATAAAACGGTTGCCGAACAATTAGATTTTTTGATGAACTTGGAAGTCGAGTCAAAAGTAGTCGAGGATTTAAAAACGGTTATTAAAACTATCGATCAGGCGAGTCAAGGTAAATTTTCGGTCGAATTTGACATAACTTTGGTGCGGGGCATGGGGTATTATACAGGGCAAATTTTTGAGATCAAAATGCCCGAATACGGTTCTTCGGTTGCGGGAGGCGGGCGTTACGACAAAATGGTGGGGCGTTGGCTGAAAAAAGAAGACGTACCTGCTTGCGGTTTTTCTATAGGTTTCGAGCGCATTATTCAGATTTTGGAAGAAAAGAAGTTCGAAATTCCGCAAAAAATGGAAAAAATAGCCCTTTTCTTCGATTCGAAAGAGGGATTTATGCAAGCCGTAAATCAAGCCCAGCAATGGCGATTGGAAGGAAAAATCGTGAATTTGGAACAAAAACAGAAAAATTTTACCCGACAACTCGACCGCCTTGCCGAACATGGCTTTGAGTCGTTTGCTATTTTTGACTTGGCTAAACCTTTGGAAATCAAGCCTTTGAAAAAAGCGTAAAAAAATAAAAAACGGAGTGTTCTCCTTTTCAAAAATTCCCCCAAAAAGCATATTTTTTGGAAATTTTTCTATTTTTGCAAAGGGCTTTGTTGCAACCTAACCCTACCTTTGCGGTTTTTAATTATAAATTCAGGTTTTGCAAGCTAAAATTACACAAAAAGCTTGTTCTAACAAAAACTAACCACACGACAAAACTTTTTTGATAAAAAAA
>JAAFHK010000503.1 GCA_013297565.1 Cytophagales bacterium | reverse complement strand
TCGAATGCCCTTTTTTTAAGGCTTGTAATTCTGCATTTTCTGCCTCCGTTAAGTGTATTCGTATCATAAGTTTTTTTTACAAAAATACAAAATAAAGTGTAATTTGAAAAGGTTTTTAGTATAAAACTTCTTGACTAATCATACCCACAAAAGAGAAACTAAGGGCTTGCGCACTTTCAGGAATTTTTAAGGAATAATTACCATCAGCATCTGTAGAAGTACCAATGCTTGAGCCTTTAACTAAAATTGTTACCCCTGGCAAAGCTTCACCATCTTCGCCACTTACTTTCCCCGAAACCTGATTGCCTTTGCCCGACATATCCTGATAAACTCGACCTGTGGTTTGGCTCGTACTTTGTTGGCGTTCCTGATACCCAAACCGCAAATACCAAGCCTGTAAATTGGGGGCTAAGCCGCTTTCTGTCGGGTTTCCGTTCGAAATCGTCAGTTTTACGTCTTTCCAATCTTCACCCGAACTTTGGAAAATATTTGCCTTTATACTAAAAACTGTATAACCTTGTAAGGTCTTTAAGACCTTACAAGGTTGAAAATCAATATTTTACGAACATAAAAATGTGCAATTTATAAGCGTTTTTAGTATAACGCCAAATCAATCGGACTACTTACATCTTTTACCCGCAGATCGTAGGTGGCAAACCAACCCGCATTTCGGACAAAATAGCTTAGTTCAAAATTGGCATTGACAACTTCTTTCGCCTGTACCGTAACCAAAACCTCGCTTGTCGCATAATCAGAAGGGCGATTCAAAACCCTTAGCTGATGATCTATGAGCCGAATATTGCTATCCAATTTTTGAATTGCGGTTTGAAGTTCTAATTGTTTCAACAAAACTTCAGTCAATCTATTTCGCTGAAAATCAACCGCTTCCCGCAAATCTACGGTTCGAACGCCTGTGTTGTCCCCGCCGATTGCCTGATTTTTTGAAAGCATGGCTTCCTCGTTCTTGAAAACCAAAAGCATACTGCTTTCTACGCGCAATTTGTTTTGCAAACCTGTTCTCTGCCTTTCCAAAACCGCAGTTTCTTCCTGCCTTTGTTGTTGATTCAAATAATTGGTTTGATGGATCACAGAAAGTATCGTAAAATTGCTTTCGCCTTTGACCTGAATACTTTGTTTGTCGATACTTGGCGAAATTCCCGCAAAAACCAATTCGGTTTTACCTTGCGGAATCGCAACTTTGGCTTTGCGGCTTACCTGTCCGCCACTCGTAAAAACCGTTACTTTTTCAATTTTCGAACTCACTATTTGCTTTTTATTTTGAGCAAAAACAGTTTGAAAAAAAGAAAAGGAAAGAAGCAAAAAAACGGTATAATTTGGTTTCATATTTTTCTAAAAATTATAAAAAACTTACCATTTTCGAGCCTGCAAACGCAATAAACTCAAATATAAGAAAATAGAAATCACACTCACGAAATACAAAACATTTCGAGAATCGATCAAACCTTTGCTTAAAGCCTCGTAATGATAGTCAAGCCCTAACTTATTGATAATCAGCGAATAACTCGACCAAATATTGATAGAAGCTATAGAAGAAAAACCTGCATAAAGAATAAAACACAAGAAAACAGCAAGCACAAAAGAAACAATTTGGTTATCGGTAATAGCCGAAGCGAACAGTCCGATAGCCGTAAAAACCGCCCCCAGAAGCACCAAACCCAAATATGAACCTGCGACCGCCGCCGAATCGATGTTGCCCTGCGGTTCGCCCAAATCATAAACACTGTAATAATAAATCAAAGTAGGCAATAGCGCCAAAATCACCAAAGCCCAACTTGCGAAATATTTGCCCAAAAGAATTTGCCAATCCGTCAGAGGGCGCGTCATCAAAAGTTCCAATGTCCCTGTTTGCTTTTCTTCGGCAAGCGAACGCATGGTAATGGCGGGAATTAGGAACAAATAAATGAAAGGCGTAACCGAAAAAAGCGTGTCCAAACCTGCATAACCATAGTTCAGTACGCTACTTTGCGGAAAAACCCAGACAAAAAGCCCGACACCCGTTAGGAAAATGCAAATGACCAAATACCCGATCAGGGAATTGAAAAAGGAGGAAATTTCTTTGTTGAAAATAGCGAACATAGGAAAAATAATTAGGATTTTGGAAGCGGTGCATTGTCTTCTTTTGCCATGTGATTATAGACTATTTTGTCCATAAAAGTAGGGAAAAGTTTGTTCAAAAAAACGGTTAATTTGCCTTGCAAAGTGATGATCAAGTATTTTTTTCTTTTTAAAATCGCATTTTTTATCAGTTCAGCACATTCTTCGGCAGTCATCATGGCTTTTTCGTCCCTTGGCGAAACGCCTTGTGCTGTTCCGTCTTTGGTTAGCGAACGTTCCCGAATATTGGTAGCAATAAATCCTGGGCTTGCGATCAAAACATTCACACCTTTGTGGAGCATTTCGGTTCGCAAAGCCTCCAAAAAACCTTGCAAAGCAAATTTGGAAGCCGAATAACCCGTTCGGGCAGGCACGCCTCTGAAACCCGCCACTGAAGAAATTCCGACAACCGTTCCCTTGCTTTCTAAAAGATAGGACAGGCAATATTTGGTGGCATAGACCGCACCATAAAAATTAATGTCCATAACTTGCCTAATCACCGCCAAATCAACTTCTTCGAACAAAGCCCGCATCGAGATGCCCGCATTGTTGATCAGCACATCGATCCGCCCAAAACGGTTAAAAGTGGTTTCCGCCATCATTTTATTGTCCTCCTCTTTGCTCACGTCCGCTTTGATCGCCAAAACCTCGATACTTTTGGCTTTTAGGGCTTCGGAAGTGTTTTTTAAGGCATCTTGGTTGCGTCCTGTGATGACGATCCGCGCTCCAGCTTTTCCCAAAACTTCGGCAAGGGCAAGTCCAATGCCTGAAGTGCCACCTGTAATAATTACGACTTTGTTAGTAAATTGCATAATAGTAATAAAAAATATGTTTTTATTTATACCCAAACGGTAAAAATTTCTTTTCCTTCCAAACTGATTTGTTCTTCTTTCCAAACCGTTTCCCTTCGCAG
>JAAFHK010000502.1 GCA_013297565.1 Cytophagales bacterium | reverse complement strand
GTTTAGTGTGGTAGGCATGGCTCGAACAGCTCATTTCCTTGACGATATTAAGCATTTGGGTTTCCAAACCGCTTTCAAAGGTGGTCTTTCGATTGGCTTGTCGGACGTACAGGTACCTGCCGAAAAACAGCGCTTGATAGATGATGCCAAAAAAGAGGTTGATGTGGTTTGGAGTAACTACTATATGGGTTACATTACCGACAACGAACGTTATAATCAGGTTATTGATATTTGGACACGCGTCAATAACGGTATTACTAATACCCTTCTCAAGCAGTTGGAAGAAGACAAACAAGGTTTTAACTCGATCTACATGATGATGCACTCTGGAGCAAGGGGTTCGAGGGAACAAGTGCGTCAGTTGGGCGGTATGCGGGGTTTGATGGCAAAACCACAAAAAAGTTTGCAGGGTTCGGTTGGTGAGATTATCGAAAACCCAATCTTGTCGAATTTCAAAGAAGGTTTGGACGTTATCGAGTATTTTATTTCGACTCACGGGGCAAGAAAAGGTTTGGCGGATACGGCTTTGAAAACTGCCGATGCGGGGTATTTGACACGCCGATTGGTAGATGTGGCTCAAGACGTGGTAATTAACGAAACCGATTGTGGAACTTTGCGAGGAATCGCTATGGAGGCTCTCAAAGATCAGGAAGATGTGATTGAAAACCTTTCGGAACGTATTTTGGGACGAGTTTCGGTACATAATATTTACGATCCGCTAAGTGGCGAATTGATCATAGCGGCAGGTGATGAAATTACAGAACGAATCGCCAAACAAATAGACGAAACAAGCATTGAACAGGTCGAAATTCGTTCGGTTTTGACTTGCGAAAGCCGTCAAGGAGTTTGTTCAAAATGTTACGGTCGCAATCTTTCTACGGGTGCTTTGGCACAAATGGGAGATGCGGTTGGTGTTGTGGCGGCACAGTCGATAGGTGAGCCTGGTACCCAGCTCACGCTTCGTACTTTCCACGTGGGCGGTACGGCTTCCAATATTGCCAGCGATGCCAATATTAAAAGCAAATTTGCGGGTAAAGTTGAGTTTGAAGGCATGAGAGGAGCTCCTATCAATGACCTTGAGGGCAACCCTTCAAGTGTGGTTTTGGCACGTACGGCTGAAGTTCGAATTTATACTCCACAAGCTCAAAACCGTGTCTTATTGATTTCTTACAACGTGCCTTATGGGGCGTTTATGGACGTAAAAGATGGACAAATTATTGAAAAAGGCGACCAAGTATGTCATTGGGATCCCTACAACGCAGTTATTTTGTCCCAATATGACGGCACGATTGAGTTCGAGGCGATTACCGAAGGGATTACCTATCGGGAGGAGTATGACGAACAAACAGGACACCGTGAAAAAGTAATCATAGAAACTAAAGATAAAGCGCAAAACCCAACTATTTATGTAAATGCCAAAACAGGAGAACGCACCACAAGTAATATTCCTGTTGATGCTCACCTTGCGGTTCAGGACAAAGAAAAGGTAATTGCGGGACAAATTTTGGTCAAAATTCCACGTAGAACGAGCAAAAACCGCGACATTACAGGTGGTTTGCCAAGGGTAACAGAACTTTTCGAGGCACGTAATCCTTCGAATCCTGCTGTAGTTAGTGAAATTGACGGTTTTGTAAATTACGGAGGCGTAAAGCGTGGTAATCGTGAAATTTTTGTAGAATCGAAAGAGGGAATCAAGAAAAAATATCTTGTGCCTTTGTCGAAATATATTTTGGTGCAGGAAAATGATTTTATCAAAGCTGGCGAGCCGCTTTCGGACGGAGCCACTACTCCTTCGGATATTTTGGCAATCAAAGGTCCAACGGCAGTTCAGGAATATTTGGTAAATGAAATTCAGGAAGTATATCGTTTGCAAGGGGTAAAAATCAATGACAAGCACATTGAGGTTATCGTTCGGCAGATGATGCAAAAAGTTCAAGTAGTTGATCAAGGTGATACCACTTTCCTACCAGGACAAGTCGTTGATAAACTTACCTTTATGGAACGTAACGATAATATTTTGGACAAAAAAGTAGTTACGGACGAAGGAGCATCGGCGAATTTGAAAAAAGGTATGATTATTTCGGCACGCAAACTGCGGGACGAAAACTCAAGCCTCAAACGCCGCGACATGAAACTGGTAAAAGTGCGTGATGCCCAAGCCGCCGTTTCAAGACCTACTTTGCAAGGCATTACGCAAGCCTCTTTGGGTACGAAAAGTGTGTTTTCAGCCGCTTCTTTCCAAGAAACTACCAAAGTGCTTAGCGAAGCCGCTATTCGGGCAAAAGTGGATCATTTGGTTGGGTTGAAAGAAAACGTAATTGTAGGACACTTGATTCCTGCGGGAACGGGTATGCGACAATACCGAGAAATCAAGGTCGAGGCTACCGAAGAACCGCCTGTACATCAGCCACCTGTTCGTGAATACCGCGAAAGCTACCGTTCTAACAAAAGATCGGTGCATTAATTGAAAGATACCTTTTCTATAAACCAAAAACAGCCACTTCCCTAAAGAAGTGGCTGTTTTTGGTTTAAAATCGAAAATAATTTTAGTTTATTGAAAAGTTTAATCATGAAATATTTTTATATTTTTAGAACTTTTTAACATCATTTGTTTGTTTGTGGCAAGTATTTACCAAATCAACTAAGCAAGCATGAATCGGCATTTATTCATCAATACTTCTGTATTTCTTATTGTATTTCTTTTGGTTTATACAGGTCTTTCCAAACTGCTTGATTATGAACAGTTTAGTGCAGATTTAGAAAAATCACCTATTATTCCTACATTTTTAGTTCCCCTGATCACTTTTGCCTTACCCATTAGCGAAATATTACTTGCTTTAGCTTTACTATCCACTCGTTGGCGGAAAGATGCTTTTTTAGTAAGCGGCTTTCTTTTCGTATTATTCAACCTTTATTTGTGTATCATTTTGTACGCAGCTGATTATGTTCCTTGTTCTTGCGGGGGAGTAATTGCCCAAATGTCTTGGGAAGCGCATATTGTCATGAATGTATTTTTTATCCTTATTTCTTTTATTT
>JAAFHK010000501.1 GCA_013297565.1 Cytophagales bacterium | reverse complement strand
CGCCATGCCTGCCACGCCCACAATGCCTGCTACGGTCGTGAATTGGAAAGAAACCGCAGGAAAAGCGGCGCAAGCCCAAAAATAGATGAAAAAAAGCAAAATACTGAACCAAGTAGGGCTACGTTTGAGCATCACATACAAAATTCCCCAGTTGGCTAATAATAAACCAAACGACATATAAAAGCCGTACCACGCAACATTAGGGGCAATTTGGTATAAGGTTTTGAGCAAAAAAGCCAAAACCACATTCGTAAAAAGCACATATTCGGTCGGTTCGGCGGCGATTACTTTTCCAGCTACTTCGAGCATCATGCCCACATCGTCATTGGTCTGGAAACGCATCGTATAGGCAAGTGCCAAAATACCAAACAAGATAACGTTTAGCCCCAAAGCCACCCAAGCAGGTGATTTTTGCAAAAGAGTAGGGGTAGAGGCTACTTTTTGTGTGGTTTTTAACGGTTCAGGTTTGGCATTTTTTTTCTTCTGATTCATACAATTGAGTTTGTTTTGAAAAACTGCGCCAAATTAGAAATTTGTTTTTTCAAATAAAAAATAAAGGGCTAATCTTATTTGTTTTTTTGTTAAAACAACTTACTTTTGAGTATTAACCCTAAATTTCTTACCATGCCCAAACCTACTATTTTTCTTGCCTTTGCTAATGACAAAGAAGTTTATGCTCTGAGCAAACGCCTCAATCTGGCGGACGAGCAAAACGAAATTTCGAAGGTTTTGCAAGAAAAAGCCATCGAAAAGGAACTGTTAATGCCTTTCAACAAACCCGATTTTTTGCGAATTTTTGCTGAAAAAGGCAAGGATTTTCAAATTTTCCATTATGGCGGGCATGGCGGCAAAGACACCCTGTTTTTCGAAAACTTTAAGGATAACCAAGCTGTTCGAGCCGAATATTTGATCAATTATTTGGCAAGTTTCGACCTGAAACTGATTTTTTTGAATGCTTGCGATACTTTCGAGATCGGGTTGTCGTTCGTGCAAACGTCAGACGCAAGCGTCAGACTTGATTCGAAGTCCGAATTTAGAACTAACATTACTCAAAGAAATGTTAGTTCTGTGCCTTCGATTATCTGCGCCAAAGGCAAAATAGACGACCAGACCGCTATCGAGTTTTCCAAAACCTTTTATTTGCATTTGGCAAACGGCTACTCGATCCAAGAGTCGTTTGACAAAGCGAAAAACGCTCAAAAAATGAAGCAACCGACAATTTACTATAAGAAAGTAATTCAACTTTGCTTACAATCGAAATATTAAAAGAATGTTCCAAAATGTTTTCTAATTTCTCCCGATTTTCAGGAAAAAAATTTGCCAATACGTAAATTAATACGTTAGTGTCAATCAAAAATTCCTTTCCCATTCGTTTCGCATTTGGTTAAAATCTTGGTCAAGCACAAACAAACTATGCGCTGATAATGCATCATAAAAACGACTTAAATTGCGTTTTTTAGGCAATGCAGGCTTTTGTTCTACTAATTCTAAGCCATTCATTTGCCGAATGATACGCAACAGTAATTCCCATTCCGCATATTGATACACCTGAAAAGTAAGTGTAAGTGTTTCCATATTTTTATCCTTTATTTCCCTTTAATAACGCTACAATTTCCTTTAGGTTTTCGATTTCGGTTTGTTGCGATTGGATTTTTTCTTTCAGAAAGGCGTTTTCTAATTGGGATTTTTCGAGGGAATGGGCGAGGTCTTTATCTGTGAAAACTTGACATGAAGAATGATCACCTAAAATATTATTATTGCTATTTACAAAACTATTATTTTCTCCAAAACCTACGATCTGTTCAGGTTTTACGCCTAACTCCTTGCTAATCAATTCCAAACGTGAATAATTGACATCTGTATCTCCTCTTTCTATATTACCATAACCCTGCACCGACATATTCAAGAGTTCCGCCATCTGTGCTTGTGAAAGTCCTTTTTTCTCTCTAAAAAACTTAATCTTATCGCCAATATTCATTAACATATACAGTTTGGGTTTATAATTGTAAAATCATTGTGTATTGACAAAGGTAAAGTTTTGAGTAGATTTGACAAATTTTTTTTGTATTTTCTAATCATTTATTCACTTTTTCTTTTTCAATTATGACTGAATCAAAAAAATGGTATGATAACCGTCTTGTTGTTCATTTAGTTTTATTTTTTTGCTATCCTGCGGGTTTATATCTATTGTGGAAATCTACTACGATTGCTCAATGGTGGAAAATCACTGCTTCAGTATTGATAGGATTGATGGTCATCTTGGGTGCGATACAAAGAGTAAAACAGGGATAAAAGCATACCAACAGTTATTCAACTATCGACTTATGTGCCTCTACAAAAGCATTGTATTGTTTTTTTATGATTCACAATTTAACTTCCAATTACGTATGGAAATTGATCAAGAAAAAGAGGCATTTGTTCGCAAACAATTAAAAGAAAAAGGCGTAACCGCCACTTGCCAATGCAAAAATTGTCCTCATACGATTGAACGCCCTAAAATGACATTTTCAGGAAAGTGGAAACTAAAAATGCTGAAATTGGTAGAGTATATATGTTTGGGCTTACTTGCACCAATATATTTAGCAACATTCAGCTATTTTATATCATTATCCCAATATTTGACAGGGGAAGAAAGTTCTAATAGAATGGCAATGGTTTTTTTTGGCTTGCTAATAGGCACTATTGTTCTTTTGGTATTTATTTTTCGTAATATTTTTTCTGATGATCCGTATTCTTTTTTCAGAAAATACTCATTTTTTGAAAAAAATCAAAGTATAATTAAAACGATTACGACTGCTCTTTTTTGGATAGTAGTGCTATATATTTGTTATAATAATACAATGATGGTATATGATTGGCTTGATCATATATTATGGAAGAATGGCTACAGATTCACACTTTATGATATAGGTATTTCTGAAATCAAGTTTCTATTATTTGTTGTTGCTTTGATTATTTTTGCGAGTTTTCTTGATTTTTTTAAAGAAAAAATCGAAAAAAAACCTCGAAATTGGAATTCCGTCAAATGTTTAAGTTGTGGTTTTG
>JAAFHK010000500.1 GCA_013297565.1 Cytophagales bacterium | reverse complement strand
CAAGTAATGAAATAATTGTCTCAAACAAATAAAACCCATCACAAACATTATGCGAAAAACGATGCAGTGGCGTTGGCAGATTGCCATGAGCAACCGAATGAAATTGTATTTTTTGACCTACGGAATCGAACTTTTGGTGGTTTTTGTGGGCGTAGTAGCGGGTTATACCCTAAATAACTGGGCTGAAGACCAGCGAAATAAAAGGCTTTTCGAGGGTTACATGAAAAACTTAGAATCCGATATGGAAACTGATATGCGGCAGTTGCACCTCAAAGACAGCCTTGCGCAAGCCAAGATTCAAGACATGACTCTATTGCTTATGCGCCTGAAAATGAATGATTTGGAAGACCTTGACACGATCAATGCTTTGGTACGCAAAACTTTGGAGGAAGTGCGTTTTTTTCACCCCTCGAAGGCTACTTACGAATCGATCAAGCAAGCGGGACAGATCAATATTATCAGGGATACGAAACTCAAAAACGATTTGATCGAACTCTATGAGTCGCATTATGAACAGCTTAAGGTTAGCGAAACCATCATGCTCGACAATGTTCGCAACCGAATCGAGCCTTTTGTGATGGAAAACTACGATTATATAGAGTTCCAAGTCCTTGTCCCCGAAACTTTGCAAGATTACCGTTTTGCCAATTCAATTCAGTTATTGATATTAAATTTGTCCGAAAACCTACGGCACTACAAAGAGTCTTATGCTAAAGCCGAGCAGATTCAGCAACATTTGCGGGACAGAATATTAAAAGACTAAAATGCTTTGTTTTTCTACAAATTTACAACTAAATTTCAGCGTTTGGAAAATCTAATAACGCAAACTATTATTATTGCTATGGCAGTTCGGCAATTAGAAAAAGGAGAAATGATCCCTTATGACTTGCTTTTATTGGCTGATCCTGATCGGAAATTGCTTGAGCAATATTTGATAAATTCATGGATTTTTGTTCTCGAACAGATTGAAACAATTATGGGTGTTTGTGTTTTACAAAATATTGATAATCAAATAGTTGAAATAAAAAATATCGCGATTGATGAAAATTATCAAAACAAAGGATTTGGAAAATTTTTATTAGAAAATACTTTTGAAATAGCCAAAACAAAAGGATTTGAAAAAATAAGAATTGGAACAGCCAATTCGAGTATTGGGCAAATCTATTTGTATCAAAAAATGGGTTTTGACATGAAGGAAATTAGAAAAAATTTTTTCGTAGAAAACTACGAAAATTCTATTTTTGAGCATAATTTGCAAGCCAAACACATGATTGTGTTTGAAAAAAACTTATAAAATTATACCAAATTAAATTGTTTTTTTTACTGTAGCATAGGCTTTAGCCTGTGTCTGCACAGGCTAAAGCCTATGCTACAGTAAAGTCACTTTTGATTTATTATAAAAGAAAATGCTTTTAAACCTCAACCAAATCACCGTACAAGTCTTAGATGTTGAAAAATCCATTGCTTTTTACGAAAAATTGGGTTTGCGGCTGATTGTAAAGAATTTGCCAAGCTATGCCCGATTCGAGTGCGAGGCGGGTGATACGACTTTTTCGCTTCACCAAACGTCCGAAATTAAAAATGAAACAGGGGCGTGGATTTATTTCGAAACGGAAAATTTACAGGAAACCATAAACAATCTACTTGCACAAGGAATTTTTTTTGAGGAAATGCCAACTGAACAAACTTGGCTTTGGACAGAGGCTCGGCTGAAGGATTTGGACAATAACCAGATTATTATTTACCATGCGGGTGCGAACCGAAAAAATCCGCCTTGGCGGGTAAATTAAGACTTAATTTTCTCAAAATCATGAAAAAATATTTCTTTTTATTCTTTTTTGCTTGCAGTTTGTGCAATTCTGTTTTTGCTCAAAAGGATACTATAGTGCCAGATTCGGCATTTTATGGATTTCCTATAGTAGAAACATCAACAAGTCCTTATGAAGGAGTTGCAAATTTTTATGGTAATCTTCGTAGTCGTTTGCAGACACCCACAGAAGCCAAAGGAATCAAAATAATAGGAAAGGTTTTCGTTCGATTTGTGATTAATGAAAAAGGAAATTTAACGGAAATACAAGTGATCAAAGGGTTTGGGTATGGTTGGGACGAGGAAGTAAGCACTAAGACAAAGAAAATTGTAGCATAGGCTTTAGCCTGTGTTGGAATCTAACTTGTTGAAAATCAAATACTTCACAGGCTAAAGCCTATGTTACAAAATATATAAATACTTTTATTCAGGCGCTTATTACGGGTTTTACAAGGATATCGAAAAAGATGGAAACCTGCGACTCAAAGAAACAGACCTATTAAACAATTAATTACTATATCTGTGGAAATTGGAAGAAAATGATTTTCTTGTTTTTAACACTCACAGCGTTCAAAGACAATATAAAACAATAAAAAAGTGTAATGTTCAATCATAAAAGGCTCTCAACAAATTTTGTAAATTAAAAACTCTCAATATATGAATTTAGACTCGAAAATTCCTGCGGGTGCTTTGGCTGAAAAATGGGAAAAGCACAAATTTAATGTAAAACTTGTCAATCCTGCGAACAAGCGAAAATATGATATTATCGTGGTCGGCACAGGCTTGGCGGGGGCTTCGGCAGCGGCTTCGTTTGGCGAATTGGGCTATAATGTCAAATCTTTTTGCTTTCAGGACAGCCCGCGCCGCGCGCATAGTATTGCGGCGCAAGGCGGGATCAATGCGGCTAAAAACTATAAAAATGACGGAGATAGCGTGCATCGCTTGTTTTATGACACCATCAAAGGCGGAGATTATCGGGCGCGCGAAGCAAACGTTCATCGGCTTGCCGAAGTAAGTGTGGATATTATCGACCAGTGCGTAGCTCAAGGCGTTCCTTTTGCTCGTGAATACGGCGGAATGCTCGATAACCGTTCGTTTGGTGGAGCATTGGTTTCGCGTACTTTTTATGCTCGCGGACAAACAGGGCAACAGTTATTGCTGGGGGCGTATAGTGCGCTTTCTCGCCAAATTGCGGCAGGAACAGTTAAACACTACAACCGCACCGAATTGCTGGATATTGTATTGGTTGA
>JAAFHK010000050.1 GCA_013297565.1 Cytophagales bacterium | reverse complement strand
TTCAAAAAGGCAATTCACGAAGTATTAGATCATTTAGAAAATTACAAAACAGAACTAAATTCTTTGTTAAGTCCCAATTTTCAATCATTCAAAAATGTGAAAGTTGTAAAGGTTTAAAGTATAATTGATAATGAAGCAATTAAAAGTAAATTTATCCAAATTGCGCCCATGTTTTGTATTGAGGTTGTTTCCTCGCCCAAAAATGGTTTGAAACAAACTTTGCAAAAAATGCAAAAAGTTTGGATTGCAAACGGAACGGAAATTGGTTTGGTGGTTGATCCTTTTGGAAAAAAATATTATTTATTTGAAATTGAAAGGCAAGGTTATGAAACGATTGATTTTGAAAAACTTTTTACACAGCCCAAATTGAAAAATTTGTCATTAGACTTTGAAAGTTTTTGGAAAGAAGCAGGTGGCGAAAATTTGGAATAAAATGAGAAAGAGAAGCCAAACATGATTTCAATTTTGACTAAATTTGTCGCTTCAAAACAAGTATTACCTCAAAACTTCTCAATATGAAATTTGCTACAAAAACCATTCATGCGGGCATTCACCCCGATCCACTCACTGGGGCGGTCATGACCCCAATCTACCAAACTTCTACCTACGCCCAAGAATCGCCTGGTAAGCACAAAGGTTATGAATATGCCCGAACCCAAAACCCCACGCGTGATGTTTTGCAGGCAAATTTAGCGGCTTTGGAAAATGGAAAATTTGGTTATTGCTTTGCTTCGGGGCTTGCGGCTACGGACGTAATGATGAAACTATTGAAACCTCATGACGAAGTAATTTCCACCAACGATTTGTACGGAGGAACGTACCGTATTTTTAGGCGCGTTTTTGAAAAATATGGAATCAAATTCCATTTTGTAGATATGACTGATCTCAAGCAGATCGAGGCGGCTATGAACGCCAATACGCGCCTGATCTGGATCGAAACGCCTACCAATCCTTTAGTCCGAATCGTTGATATTCAGGCAGTTACAGCTTTGGCAAAAACCAAAAATGTACTAACCGTTGTAGATAATACATTTGCTACGCCTTATTGCCAAACGCCTTTGGATTTGGGTGCAGATTTTGTGGTTCATTCGGCTACCAAATACCTGAACGGACACTCGGACGTAATTATGGGCGCAATTATTACCAATCACGAAGAATATGCCCAAGAAATCAAATTTTTGCAGAATGCTTGCGGCGCAGTCCCAAGTCCGCATGACTGTTTTTTGGTTTTGCGTGGTGTAAAAACGCTACATTTGCGCATGGCGGCACACGACCAAAACGGCAGAAAAGTTGCCGAATATTTATCAAAACACCCAAAAATTGATACCGTTTATTATCCAGGTTTGGTTTCGCACCCCCAGCACGAAATTGCCAAAAAACAAATGCGAATTTTTGGGGGCATGATGTCTTTTACCCTCAAAACCGACAGTTTGGAAACCAGTTTTCGAGTGATGGAAAAGTTGCAACTTTTCACCCTTGCCGAATCTTTGGGCGGTGTGGAGTCGCTTTGCGGACACCCTGCGAGCATGACGCATGGCAGTATTCCGCGTGAGGAACGCCTAAAAAGCGGTTTGAAAGATTCCTTGATTCGGTTGAGTGTGGGCGTGGAAGATGTGGAAGATTTGATTGCCGATTTGGAACAGGCAATTGGTTAGAAATAAATAAAATAGTAAAAAACAAAAACCGCAATATTTTAAAAATATTGCGGTTTTTGTTTTTTAACGTGAATTTGGGATTAGTTTTGTGCATTTTGGGCAAAATAAACAAGGGTTTATTGGGAAAACCGATCAGCGATCAGACAAGAGAAAATATAACAAAACGCATTTTCAGGTTTTCTATGTCTGCTATGTGTCAAATCGAAAACACTGTCTAAAATATCATTGACCGACTCTATAATCCCCCTTTTTGCTAAATAAGTACCACTGCTTAATTAAACGAGGGTATTTTTATTTCGAAAGCCACCCCAACCCCTACCTCTTCCCTTACTGGGAAGGGAAAATTGGCGAAAAGCCCGCCCAATAGGGGCGGGTTTGGGTGGGGTGGCTGTTAAAAATAAACCTTGTTAATTTTCATTTGGTACTTAATATTTTTCGCAAACACTTAATATACTAAGCCGAAATTGGTTTTGATAAAAAATGTACGAAATCTTTAATTCTAAGACAAGGGAGTATGCTCCATTGTCACGAACCATTTTAGTTTGAGTATAATCATAAATTCATGCTCCGTAGTTTGCTACGAAGCATGAAAAAATGTCAAATCTTATTCCAAAGCCTTTTTGATTTCATCAACATTGGGCATCAGATTATGATGCCATTTGCCTCTGACTGTGCCATTTTTGAGCAATAAAAAACCAGGATTCGAACGCACTACAGCCTTCAAAACCGTTCCATCAGCAAAATAAAAAGGTGCGGCTAATTGGTTTTCGTGCCTAAAAGTTTCGAAAGTTGCCCTGTCTTCGGCAGTGAAAACTACGGGTTTTACATCAGGAATTTCCTTTTCCAATTTTTTTAAGGTTTCGTTCAGTTCTTTGTACAATTCCGTTCTTGGTTTGTCCAATTTTTGAATCACAATGATAAATTTTGCACCCATAAAAGATTCGTGTGTAAAATCCTCATCACCATTCGAAACGTAATAATCCGTAATTTTGGCTTTGCAGTCGCTTTCATTGGCGATTCGAGCCGAAATGTAACGGTAGGTTGTATCCGTTGGGTATTGGTCAAGTTCGACCGTTTTGCCATCTTTTTCCATAGTGTAAAGGGTTTGGCAAGGAACGGCGGGTTTCATTTGTTCAGGAATATTTTTACCAATTTGGTAGGGCAAAAAATCAAAAATAGGCAGAAATAAAAGCGCATATAAGCCAATACCTATAGTCAGAACACTTACGAACATCAAAACGCCCGATTTAAGCGGGTTTTTGTCGTTTTCGAGGTTGCGGAATTGAGCAAAAAGAAATACAGTAAGAGCAAGCAAAGTAATATCTTTGTAAAATGAAGTCCAAGGCTGGAGTTTGATAAAATCACCAAAACAGCCGCAGTCGGTAACTTTATTGAAATAGGCAGAATAAAAGGTTAGGAAAGTAAAAAAAATGATCAAAATAAGGGTAAATAAAAGTACGATTCGCTGGCGGAAATTGATCAGTAGCGCCACACCTAAAATGACTTCCGAAGCACAAAAAAGCAGTGAAAAGGGTACAGAAAAAGGGACAAAATAATGGAAAAGTGAGGTAAAATCGGTCGCAAAAACCTCAAAATATTCCTCCAATTTGATAGCCGTACCCAGCGGATCGTTGATTTTGACCAAACCCGAAAAGACAAAAATAGCCCCTAAAATCCATCTTACAACCTGATTAATCCAATTCATTTGCTTATGGGTAAAAAAATTTATATTGTTTAAAAATGAACCCCAAAACTGCCTTACACAATTTTTTCTAACAAAGGTACAAAAAAAATAAAAAATAATTACAAAAAGACCATTATTTTTGCCCTATGATACTCATAGCCGATAGCGGCTCGACCAAAACGGATTGGCGTTTGGTAAAGCCCGACAGACAAATCGAACAGGCTCGCTGTGCGGGTTTTAATCCTTTCTATCAAACTGAAAATCAGATAGTTGAAGAATTGGAAAAGATTTTAGTTCCTCAAATTCCTTATACCGAAATTTCGGAAATTTTTTATTATGGGGCAGGCTGTTCGACTCTTGCCAATCAAGAAATGGTAGAAAAGGCGTGTCGGGCTGTTTTTCCGCATTTGCAGAAAATAGAAGTGCAAACCGATCTGGTCGGGGCGGCAAGGGCTTTGTGCGGGCGAAGGGCAGGAATTGCTTGCATTTTGGGAACAGGATCGAATGCGGCGTTTTATGATGGATCGCAAATTACCTTTAATTTGCCAAATTTGGGTTTTATTTTGGGAGATGAAGGAAGTGGGGCGTATTTGGGCAAGCGACTCGTTCAAGATTTTTTGCACAAGGAAATGCCTGAAAATATGTTGGCTTTTTTTCAGAAACGCTACGCCCTAAATCGTGAAATAATTGTAGAAAATGTTTATAAAAAACCTTTTCCAAACCGTTATTTGGCTGTTTTTGCCAAATTTCTATTTGATCACCTTGCCGATCCGTATTGCTATCGAATGGTTTATGAAAGTTTTGCTTTATTTTTGGACAAAACGGTTTGCAAATATCCCCATTTCGAGTCCTACCCTGTGCATTTTACAGGTTCTATTGCTTTTTATTTTTCGAATATTTTGCGACAAGTAGCCAACGACAAAGGTCTTACGGTGCGAAATATCCTCGAAACTCCCATTGCGGGTTTGACTTTATACCATTTGGAATGAAAAATTTTAAAAAGCTACTAAAATTACCAATAAATGAAAAATTACGCTATCATTTTTGCTTTTTTAGGTTTTGTGCAGGCTTGCCAAACCGCCTCCCTGCCCTTGCAAAAGGAGTTTATTCACCCTGTAAATGGCTATTCGCAAGTGGTGGCAGTCAGGACAGGAAATATTAAAACTTTGTATATAGCGGGACAGATTGGTGAAGGAAAAGATTTTGAAACCCAAATGCGTTCGGCTTTGGCAAATTTGCGGAAAGAATTACAGGCTTGCGGGGCAGATTTTGAGGATATTGTCAAAATGAATTGGTACATCGTGGATTATGACGAAAAATTATTAGTCGATTTTCGCAAAATCCGTAGTGAAGTTTTTACTTTCAAAGATATGCCTGCCAGCACTTTGGTAGGCGTAAAAAATTTGGCAAGGGCAGAATGGTTGATAGAAGTGGAGGCTGTGGCGGTGATTAAGGCAAAATAAAGAAGTTTGCATTTATACTAAAAACCTTTCTAAAATCAACATTTTATATCTTGTAAATTATTGATTATCAAATAGATGTAATCTTTAAAAAGCTTACATCTATACGGTTTAAAGTATAATTATACTAAATCAAAATTGGTTTTGATAAAAAAATGCACGAAATCTTTAATTCTAAGACAAGGGGGCATACCCCCTTGTCAAAACCATTTTAGTTTGAGTATAAATACCAAAACTACTTTTTCAAAACCGTTTTATAAATCACCTTGCCATCACCGCTGATCACTTGTACCAAAAATTCGTCTTTACTGACTGCCACTGCCATAAAACCATGTTCGGACTCGGCGAAAAGTGTATAATTTTTGGGAGAATTGACAGGACGAACTTCAGAACCTGCTCCTGAAAGAAAATGGTGTGTAACTTTGTCGGTAGGTTTTTGATGCTGTAAATCGTGTTCGTGTCCTGCAAAATAGGCATCGACTTTGTACTTTTCCAAGATCGGTTCAAGCGAATAACGCACATACGGCACTTCATCTATGCGTTTGCCTGTCGTGTAACAAGGGTGATGCCCAACGACCACTTTCCAGCGGGCTTTGGATTCGGAGAGAGTTTTTTCGAGCCACTGTTTTTGTTTGGAGCTGTCTTGTTTGACGGCTTCAGTGTTGATATAGGTTTCGTCTGTGTAATATTTGCGTTCGAAGGGGCTTGTATCCAAGAAAACGACCAACATTTTTTCTCCGCTTTTTTTGTCAATCGTTTTTTCTAAGGAATAATATCTGGCGGGCATATTCCAACGGCGGCTTCGCTTCGAATAGTCGATTTGGGCTTGCGGATTGCCTCTGTAGTCGTGGTTGCCCAAGACTGGAAACCAGTCAATAAACAGATTCGAACCCTTGTAAATATCCTCGAAAGAGGTTTTCCACATCGGGTCTTCGACACTTGCTATGCCATTGGTATAAAAATTATCTCCTACCGAAATGATAAATTCTACGCCGTCAAGTTGGTGGGCAGTTTCGTCCATGCGCTCGGCAACCGCTTTTTGGTTATAACAGCCGTTGCGTCCCCAATCACCTACAACCAAGAAATGAAAGGCTTTTTTAGGAATTTCCAAACCTTTGATGGCGGTCTGGTCGTATTCTTCCTGTGTTTTTTGAGCAAAAACAAGGGAAAGGGAAAAAGAAAATACGAAAAAGAAAAGTGTAATTTTTTGCATAATTTTTTAGAAGAAAAGGCTGATTTTTTACAAATAAACAGAAGTTTTTTAGGAAAAAATAAATTCCATTTTTGTAAAGTGGAATTTATTTAAAAATTTGGTTTTATCAACACTTTTGAAAACTACCAACAATTTTATTCACCAAAAAAGTCAAATTTTAGCCCAAATTGGAAGCGTGTATTATAATATTCAGATTGCATGGTGCGTGATCTTACGCCTTGATAATAGCGCAAAGGCTGGTTGTTGAGGTTAATTGCCTCCACAAAAATACGCCATTTACTGTTAAAAGCATAAGACGCATTGGCATCGATCTGTAGGGCTTGATCCAAATAACGGAAATCCTGCGAACCGTTGCTCAAACCTACAATCGTTTCTTCAGGATCGATCAAAGCCCCGCGATAATTGGCGGCAACTCGCACAACCAATTTTTTGGTTTCATACGAAAGCGAACCATTCCAAGTGTGTTTGGCAGTACCAGGTAGAGCAATCGTTTCGTTGGGACGATCGGGGAAGTTTTTGATGGTACTTTCGTTAAAAGTATAGTTGGCATATACGCCCAAACCTTTCAAGAAACCAGGTAAAAAGTCCAATTGGCGTTGGAAAGCGATCTCGAAACCGTACAAAGCGGCGTTTCCACCGTTGCGGGGTTGGGTAGCTCTGATGTAAGTGTTGCCATCAATCGGGTCGGTGAAATTGATCAAAGAATAGGTATAAATGTAGTTTTCGATGTCCTTATAAAACACGCCTCCAGACACCAAACCAATCGATTTGAAATAATGCTCCGCCATAAAGTCTAAGTTCATGGCTGTAGTAGCTTTCAGATCGGGGTTGCCAGTGGCAATCGTGTTGTTTGCCTGATCGATATTACGGATTGGAGCAAGATCGGCGTAGTTAGGGCGTGCCAAGCTGTTTGTCCAAGCGGCACGCAAAATGGTGTTTTCGCCTAAGTCGTACTTGAAGTGCAAGGAAGGCAAAATATTGAGGTACGAACTACTACGCGAAATATCTCGAAAATTGGTACTTCCTGCCCGTATTTCTTTGGCTTCATATTGCATTTGTGTGTTCTCGAAACGCACTCCTGCAATTAAAAAGGCTTTTTTACCTAAATTTTGGTTTAACATAGCATAGCCACCTGTAATGATTTCTTGGGCTTTGTAGGTACTGCCCGCATCGCCTACCAAATCGGCTACGTAGTTCGTCGCCCCAAATTTTTGCTCAAAACCTTCCAAATTTTGAGGAATAGGAAATCTGCCTACCAAATATTTGGTATCACCACCATTTGCCAAATAATTATCTTTGCTATAATCTGACGATTCTACGTTGTCCCAGCGCACCGCAGGAGTTGCCCCCGTAGCTGTACGCAATTCGCCTCTTTTACGGTCAAATTTTTTGGCTTTGTCCCTGTACCGCAAGCCAACTTTTAGGCTATTCGAAAAATCACCTTCTGTTTGCAAAGGGATCAAGGCGTGGAGTTGTCCGTTGAGGTCGCGCTCATTGGTAAAATCGTTGCGTACTTGAAAACGGCGGAAAGGCAAAGTGCTATAATTAATAGGCGTAACAGGATTTACAAAAGCAAATTCTTGGTTCGAGGTATTGGGACGAAGGTCGATAGTACCCGAACGGAAACTCATGTAGCGTTCGTTGGGACGGTCTTCTTCGGCATACGAATAGGTCAAAGACCAGTTCAATTTGATTTTATTGGCAATGAGGTGATCGCCGCTTAGGGTATTGATCGTAGTGGTTTGGCGTTCCTGACGGCGGAACTTTTGGTCTTCACCGCCTCCTTTTAGTTCGGCTTCGAAACGTCCGCGTGTAGTACCTGTGGCAGTAGGTACGCCCATGCCGCTATAAGTTACTCTAAAACGGTTTTCGTAATCATCTCTCAAATTAAAAATACTGCGGAAGGTAATTGTAGAGTGCGAACCTATTTTATAATCCAACGATGCTGATACGCTTCTACGGACACGCTGTACCAAATATTGGCGAATCTCGGCTTGAGTAAGGTAGTCTTGTCCTGCTTGGTTTCTGTCCCATACAAACTCGGCATTGTCCGAACCAAACTGGTTATCTAAAAACGAACCACTGACAATTACGCCCAATTTATCATTAAAAAACCGTTTTCCTGCAATTAATGAACCTATCAAAATGGGTTTGTCGGGCATCAAAGCATTGATCCCTGAACCCAGCGTACCTGAAAAACGCAAAGCACTTGGAGCAGACCGCGTAACCAAATTTGCCGCCCCGCCTATGGCATCTCCGTCCATATCTGGTGTGAGTGCTTTGCTGACCTGAATGGTTTGGATCATATCCGAAGGAATTAGGTCAAGTTGTACGGTTCGACTGCCCGACTCGGCTGAAGGAACGCGTTCGCCATTAACCATAACCGAATTGAAGCGCGGCTCTGTGCCTCTGAATACCCCAAAACGGGCTTCGCCCTGATCACTCAAAACCGAAATACCAGGAATACGTTTGAGCGCATCACCAATGTTGGGATCGGGAAAACGACCAATCTGATCAGCCGCTACGATATTGGTAATATTGGCATTATTTCGCTGTTCGTTCAGGGCTTTTGCCTGCCCTTTGAGGCGGTCGCCCATGATCACAACCTCATCGCCTACTACGGTATTTGAACCCAGAACTATTTTGGGGACTTCCATAATCTGATCGGCTTCTACTTTTACTTGGGTTTTGTAACCCTCGTAGCCCATGTACGAAACGGTTAGTTCGTATTCGCCTGCGGGAATTTTAATCAAAGTAAATTGCCCTTCAGCATCTGTAATCGTCCCTTTCGAAACTTGAGCAAGAACAACCGTTGCGCCTGGTAAGGCTAATCTTTGATCGTCCAAGATGCGCCCTTTTAGCGTACCTGTTTGTGCAAAAATAGTGTTGGAAAAACCAATAAAGGCAAAAATGCCTATTAAATGTAAAAAAAATTTCATAACGCTTGTTTTTTGATGAATTGAATCTGGTGCAAAGCTATAGACTATGAAAACGACTTTTCATAAAAAAGCAGTTAAGTTTTTGATAAACTTTGCGGGCTTGGTTAATAATTAGGTAAAATAGGAAAAGATAACAATTTCTTAATTTGCCTAAAATAGAAATTGTTGTTTTTTTGTGGTATTTTTAGCCAAACTCAATCACATCTATGTTTTTTCGAGGATTCGTTGGCTTGCTTTTTTTATTATTGATTCATGAAAAAACTGCTTTTTCACAAGAAAACAGCTTAAAAATTGAACGTTTGGATAACCGACATGGGCTTTCGAACAATCAAGTAAAGTGTTTTTTGCAGGATCAGCAGGGTTTTTTGTGGGTAGGGACAAGGGACGGCTTGAATCGGTTTGACGCTTACAGTTTCAAAACCTATCGACCTGATCCTACCAATCCCTTTGCGATTCTCGAACCTGAAATTTACTGTCTGCTCGAAGACAAACAGGGAATTGTATGGATTGGTATGCAAATTGGCGGTTTGGCAAGCTATGATCGCCAGCGAGATCGGTTTATCAATTTGGCAAAAGATAGTGTTCTGAAACCTTTTTTTGAGGGAAAAGATGGCTATGCGCTTGCCGAAGATCAGGCGGAAAATTTGTGGTTAGGTACGCAAAAAGGGCTGTTGCGTTTGGATAAAAGTCGAAAAAAAGTAAGTGCTTTCTTGGAAAAAGAAAATATCACGAGTTTGCTTTTGGATCGAAGTGGCAATTTGTGGGTTGGGACAAAAGAAAATGGCTTGTACGGTTACGATCCGCAAAAGGAAAGTTTTAAGAATTACACACTTTGCACCCAAGAAATTATTTCTATAAGCGAAAATGCGGCTGGATACTTGGTATTTGGGACGTATCAAGGTGTAACTTTTGGAAAAAAACAAAACAATCAAATTGTTGATTTTGAGTGTTTTACACCTCAAGAAAACGATCCTAAAAGTCTAAAAGTAGCCAAAAACACTTTTGTATGGCATGACGCACAAGACAATCTTTGGACAACAGATAACAGTGTAAGCGGGATTACGGTGGTGAGCTATCACGAAGCAAATGAAAAAATAGTTTTTGATAAAGTAAGCCAGTTTTTGCACGATCCACTTAATGCGCAAAGTTTGGCGAGTAATCGGGTGAGGGAAATTTATGCTGACCGTTCGGGGATTGTGTGGATAGGGACAGAAGAAGGAATTAATTATTTTTCGCCCAAACGCAACCAGTTCGCACAGCTACAGAACTACCTCATGCTCGATCCTAACGGCTTGACTAACAACGAAGTACGTGCCGTTTATGAACATGAAAACGGAGAACTATGGGTTAGCACGTATGGCGGAGGAGTGAATGTTTGTGATTTGGCAACAGGTAAATGTGAGGTGATAAATTTGGAAAAAGATCAAACTAAACTATTGAAAGGGCGGCAAATCTGCAAAGGTACGGACAACTTGCTATGGTCGGCAACTTCAAGTGGGGGGATATATGCTATTGATATGCAAAGCCGAAAAATAGCTTTTAGTTTTCAAAACGATCCCAAAGATCCAAAAAGTTTGATCAGCAATGACGTGGGTGCGCTTTATGAGGATTCGGAAAAAACGCTGTGGATAGGTACAGAAGAAGGTCTGTGTAAAATCGGTTATAAAAACCGAAAAAAAGGCATTTTTGAGGATTTAAGGACTTGGACTGGCGAAAAACTAAACACAATTATAGAGAATAACGAAGGCTACCTATGGATAGCTACCGAAACAAAGGGACTCATTCGAATCCGCAAAGACGGCACAGAAAAAATGGTTTTTGGGCATGATCCGCAAAACCCTCATAGCCTCCCACAGGATAATGTGCGGACAATGTACCAAGATGAGTATGGGCGCATTTGGGTAGGCACAGGTTTAGGCTTAAGTCTGTATGTACCTGAAAAACAATACTTTACAAATTTTGGACAAAACGTAGGTCTTAGTAATACTGTCGTAAATGGTATATTGGCAGAGGAGAATTTTGTATGGATTTCGACCAATGATGGTATTTTTCGGTTGAATTTGTTGAATAAAACCACACAACATTTTACGCCAAGTGAAGGCTTACAAGGCAAAGAGTTTAGAAAAAGAAGTTTTCATCGGGGCAAAAGTGGGCGTTTTTATTTTGGTGGCTTACATGGCTTGAATTATTTTGATCCCCAAAAAATACAAATCGATACCCTAAAAAGCAAAGTTGTGCTGACGGATTTTCGTCTTTTCAACAAATCCGTACCCATTGGCGAAACTTCGGTTTTGAAACAGAATATCAATTTGATCAAAGAAATTGAGCTTTCATATCAAGATTATGTTTTCTCGATTCATTTTGCGGCGCTGGATTTTCACAATCCCGAAAAAATACAATATGCGTACCGTTTGGTGAATTTCGAAACTGAATGGAATTATGTAGGGTCGAATCAGCGCGTAGCAACTTATACAAACCTTGATGCAGGAAGTTACTTTTTTGAGGTCAAAGCCACCAATACTGAAGGCTTATGGAATGAAACGCCTACTATCTTGAAACTTGTAGTCAAACCTCCTTTTTGGAAAACGACCTGGTTTATCCTAAGTGTTTTGGGCTTGATTGTGGGGACTTCGATAGGATTTTATCAATATAGAATCAGACAAATTAGAAAACAAAAAGAAAAATTGGAAGAAATTGTAAGTCTTAGAACGGCGGAGTTGGCTCAAGAGAAAAAAGAAATTGAGGTAAAAAATGTAATTTTGGAAGAACAAAAACAGGAGATTAGCCTGAAAAACATAGAATTGCAACAAACTCAAGAAGAAATTGTAGCACAAAGGGATTTTATTACGGACAAGAATATACAACTCAACACCACACTGCAAGAACTCGAACGCAAAAACAAACATATTACAGATAGTATTCGCTATGCCCAAACTATCCAACAAGCGATCTTACCTACCCCACAAAAACTCGAACGGTATTTGGGCAATTATTTTATTCTTTTCCGCCCTAAAGACATGGTTTCTGGTGATTTTTACTGGATAACTTACATCAACCCCAACCACTATATACTTGCCCTCGCCGACTGTACGGGGCATGGCGTACCTGGTGGATTTATGAGTATGATTGCCTATTCACTCCTGAACGACATTATAAAACAGAAAAGAATACTCGAACCTACCAAAATTCTTCTCGAACTCAATCAGCGCTGGCATGAAGCACTCATGACCGAAAAAACGCGTGCCGAAGATGGCATGGACGTAGGGATTTGTAGTATCGAAAAAGAAGAAAAACATACACGCCTTACTTTTGGAGGAGCGCGTATCCCGCTGTGGTACATCGAAAATGACGAAATTCGTGAGATTAGCCCAACTCGCAAATCGATAGGTAGCCCTTTAGACACAGGGAATAGGTTTGAAAGCCATCAGGTAGAAGTGGAGAAAGGGACTTGCGTTTATATGAGTTCGGACGGATTGATTGATCAGAGTGATGAATCTCGAAGGAAATTTGGTCGAAAAAAACTCTTTGATTTTCTGCTAAAGCATCACCAAAAGCCTTTCGAGGTACAAAAACAAACCTTAGAAACCCTAATAAATACTTATCAAGCCCAAGCCGATCAGCGTGATGATATTACAGTCTGGGGTTTTCAAGTATAACTTTATCAAAAGCCCACCCAAAAACACCAAATTTACTTTCATTTCAGCCAAAATTTCCAAATTTGTGGCTAAACGAATCTCATTTTTTACAAAAATATTTTTTTTGTATATTTGGGCTTCGAACGGTTCTAAGGCTTAAAGAAAAGCGTACATCATAAACTTTAATATTCATTCATTCTAATTTTTGAATAAAATATGAAACATTTGCAGACTATCGAAATCCCCTTGAGTAAAACGAAATTGCTTTACTCATTTGCGGGAGCTGTGATTTTTGTAGGTATTGGAGTTTGGCTTCTGCTCACAACCCCAAAAATAGAGCTACCCATGACGTTTTATCATATTTTTCATTGGGTAGTGGGTTTAGCAAATGTGCTTTTTTTTGGGGCAGTGGGAATTATTCTTTTTCAAAAACTTTTTCAAAAAACCGTAGGTTTGATCATTTCAGCCGAAGGCATTGTGGATCAAACAAGCGGCATTAGTGCGGGTTTTGTGGCTTGGGACGAGGTACTTGAAATTACGGAAATTAAAGTATCTGGACAAAAATTCATGAATTTGATAGTTACAAACCCTGAAAGCTACATTTATAGGCAAAAAAACGCTTTTTCTCGAATGTTTGTCAGACTCAACCTGAAAACTTACGGCACTGTAGTAGCTCTTTCTGCCAATAGTTTGCAAACTACGCACCTCGAAATGAAAAGCGCTTTGGAAGAAAAATTTGAAACATTTAAAAATTTACGTTCAATAAAATCATAAAAAATGCAATATTCTACTGGTTTTAGTTTGTTTTTGGTATTGGCTTTCGCTTCTTGTAACGCCCCGAAGGGCTTGGTCGAACAAGCACAGGTGGATCGCATAATCCGTACCCTCGCCGCTGATGATATGCAGGGACGTAAAACTTTTGAAAAAGGAATCGAAAAAGCGGCGCTTTTTCTCGATCAGGAATTTCGAAATATTGGTTTGCAAACTCCCGCAGGACAGAAGGATTATTTGCAACGTTTTACGCTTTTTCAGGTAATTCCCCAAGATTCGGAAGTGCTATTGAATGGTAAAAAACTAAAAACTGAAGAATATTTTTTTAGTGCGGGGCAGGAAAGCGTAAATTTGACTTTGGCAGAGGCGCAAGTTCAAACGATTGGTGCGGCTGATGATTTTCGGAAGCGTTTTAGGGAATTGGAAGAAGCCGCTACCAAACCCTTGCGAATTGTTTTGATCAATCCCACACACGCCAATATTTTTGGGCGTTATAAAGCCTACATGAGCCAAAATACACCTTTGCTTACTGATCTAAAAACCTCAAAATCAGTTATTTACATTCTTTCAGAAATAACCAATCCCAATGAAATTACAGGAGTTTTGAAATCAAAGGTTGAGAAAAAAGACTTGTTCAATGTGGTTGGAATTTTGGAAGGAAAAAGTAAAAAAGAGGAATACGTGATTTTTGGCGGACATTATGACCATCTGGGCGTAGTAAAAGCGGTTGGGACGGATTCGATAGCCAATGGAGCAAATGATGACGCTTCGGGGACTACGGCGGTGGTAAGTTTGGCACGATATTTCAAAAAAGAGAAAAACAACGAAAGAACCTTGATTTTTGTCGCATTTACGGCAGAAGAAATGGGAATGTATGGTTCAAAATATTTTTCGGAGCAGTACGATCCCGCCAAAGTGGTTGCCATGTTTAATATCGAAATGATCGGGCAGGTAAGCAAATGGGGCAAAAATGCGGCGTTTGTAACAGGTTTTGACAAATCTGATTTGGGAACTATCCTCCAAAAAAACCTCAAAGGTTCGCCTTACCAATATTACGCCGATCCCTATCCTAATTTACAACTTTTTTACCGTTCCGACAATGCAACATTGGCTCGAAAAGGTGTTCCTGCCCATACGATCTCAACTTACAGGGAGGAAGACAAACTGTACCATCACGTAGATGACGAATACGAATCGCTTGATGTGGCAAATATGACCGAAATAATCAAATCCATTGCCCAAGCCGTAGCTTCGGTCATTGCGGGAACGGATACGCCAAGCAGAGTGGCTATTGAAAAATAAGATTTTTATACTCAATCAAACGTGGTTCTATAGGGCGAACATTCTTGTTCGCCACAAAAACGAACAAGAACTTCGTTTTACGACACAAACCAATTTAGTTTCAGTATAGTTGATATTTTATTAATTTTACGGCTTTGAGTGCA
>JAAFHK010000005.1:2627-32239 GCA_013297565.1 Cytophagales bacterium | reverse complement strand
GTCCTATGGTCGGCTATTCGACCATGCGTGAGGTTTTGCTTTGGGCACAAACCACCCAAGCCGCAAAAGTCAAATTTGTCTATTACGAAAAAGGCAAGCCTGCCGAAAAAATGACAAGTCCTGAAGTCATGACTGATGCCCAGCAGGCATTTGTGGCGCGTTGTACGGCTGTAGTTGTCCCAAACCAAAAATATATTTACGAACTTTGGATCAATAATAAAAAGGTTGAATTGTCCTACGCCCTCGAATTTCAAAGCCAAACCCTTTGGCAATGGCGTTCCGATCCACCCGATTTTCGTTTTGTTTTTGGGGCTTGTGCTTACATCAATGAACCTCTTTATGACCGTCCTGGAAAACCCTACGGCGACAATTACGAAATATTTGGTTCTATTCTGCAAAAAAAGCCCGATTTTATGCTTTGGGGCGGTGATAATGTCTATTTGCGGGAAGTGGATTATGATTCACGTACAGGAATCCTGCACCGCTATACGCAGGCACGCAGTCTGCCCGAACTACAGCCCTTGCTTGCTTCGGTTCATCACTACGCTATCTGGGACGATCATGATTATGGGGCAGACAACTCGAACGCAAGTTTTCCTTACAAAGCGCAAACTTTAGAAGCCTTCAAACTTTTTTGGGCAAATCCGAATGTGGGCATTCTTGGCGAAGATATGGGCGGAATTACAGGGCATTTTTCATGGTCAGATACTGATTTTTTTCTGTTGGATAACCGTTGGTTCAAAATTTTTGAGGGAAATAAAACCCTCAAAACGAGTATGTTGGGCGACAAACAGATCGCTTGGCTGGTCGAAGCCTTGCGCTACAGCAAAGCCACTTTTAAGTTTGTCGTAGTGGGCGGTCAGGTTTTGAATGATGCCGATGTAAGCCAAAACGCTTCGGTCGAAAACCATTCGGAATATCCCGCAGAACGCAGTTTCCTGTTGCAAGCCATTCAAAATGAGGGAATTAAAGGTGTCATTTTCCTAACAGGAGATCGGCATCATACCGAGCTTTCCAAATTGGAAAAGGGCGTAAAACTGCCTGTTTATGACTTCACCGCTTCACCGCTTACTTCAGGAGCATCGGGCGATAGGGCGCTCAACGAAGCCAATACTTTGCGCTTGCCAAATACCTACATTGGCGAACGCAATTTTGCTACTTTGGATATTTCGGGGACAAAAAAAGACCGCAAACTGCTCATTACGGTCTATAACACAAAAGGCGAAAAACTTTGGGAACAAAAAATCGAGGCTACAGAGTGGGAAAAATAAGAAAAAAAACTACTTTTGAACAGAATTTCGTAACAACAAAATCTTTTTCTCATGAGCAAAACCATCATCAACAGTCCAAAAGCCCCAGCCCCGATTGGTCCTTACCAACAAGCCGTAAAAGTGGGCAATATGCTATTTGTGTCAGGGCAAATTCCGATTGATCAGGCAAAAGGCACGATAGTTTCGGATACTGTGGAAAACGAAGCCAAACAAGTCATGACCAACTTGGGTTATATTTTGGAAGCGGCAGGGCTTACGTTCGAAAACGTAGTCAAAACAAGCATTTTCTTGAAAAACATGGACGATTTCCAAACCATAAATAAAATTTATGGAGCATATTTCAAAGAAGAAACCGCACCTGCCAGAGAAACCGTACAGGTGGCTCGGCTGCCAAGGGACGTAAGTGTCGAAATTTCAATCATTGCGGTTTATTTTTAATTCGAATCAGGGCTTCAACATAAAAGACAAAAAGAAGTAAAATACTGGTTTCCAATAAATTACGAAAAAAAATAGCACCGTAGGTGCGAAATATTGGTAGGAAAATGCAAACTCTCCCCTTAAGAACGCCGTAGGCATGAAATCTATGCTAAGATTTCGCCCCTACGGGGCTTTTGGTAGGAAGATAGAATTTATTTTCTACCAAGATTTCACGCCTACGGCGTTTCAAACCGCCATTTCGTATTTTATTTTTTACTCCAGATTTGCATTTTTAAAATATACTCAATCAACGAATGATTTTTGTAGGGCGAACATTCTTGTTCGCCACAAATCAACTTCATTTCAGTAAAAAACCCCACAATTTTCAATCATTGCGGGGTTTATACGAAATTATCCATATTTCAGCCGCTTGCATTTATTTCATTGCCAATTCTCCATTTTTGGTATAAAAAACTTCGCCTGTTTCGACCATTTGGCGGATTTGCTCGATGAGTTCGGGACGGGACGGAGGATTTATCAGGTCGACCAGATCGCTTAATAAATATTTTCTTTGTTTTAAATGCTTCAAAATTAGGTCTTTATAATTGTTGTTGCTGTCTTTTCCTTCTTTCTTTTTTGCCAAACAAACATCACAAACTCCGCAAGTTTGATCGTTTATTTCCCCAAAATAGCTCAATAATTGCAAGGTTCGGCAAAAGTTCGAATTTTCCAAATAGCCAATCACCGCTTCAACTTTTTGCGTATCTTTTTGCTGGCGATTTTCATAATCTTTATGATTCCAAGGGAGGTCTTCGGTACGGAGGCGCTCGGTCGCGAAAATAAGTTGGGGCTGATCTTTTTGAGGAGTATAAACCACTATGTTCGATTTCTGTAAATAATCCAAATATCTGCCAATGCTTTGCACGTCCGTTTTTAGCAAAGTGGCTAATTGGCTTTCCGAAATTCGAACAAATTGCTGGAAAAGTTCGCCTCCGTAGGTTCTTAGAATGGTTTTGATAAAATGATCCAAATTGGCGTGGGCTATTTGGAAGGCGTACAGTTCGGATTGATTACAAATAAAATGCAATTTCGAGGGTTGAAAAAAAGTTTCGTTCAGTTGGATAAAACCCTGCTGTTCGAGTTGTTTGATCGAATTATAGGTTTCAATGGTTTTTAGTTGATAATTTTGGCAAAAACGCTGTAGATCAAAATCGACTTCGGCGAGCTGGTAACTGCCAACTGCTATGTTATAAAAATTAGCCAAACGTTGGTAAATTGTTTTGATAAAAGCCGTTTCGGGGTAATTTTGGGCTATTTTTTTCCGCAAATCCGTCAGATCGGCAGGGTGATAGAGGGCAACGGCGTATGCCATTTTTTCATCACGCCCCGCACGTCCCGCTTCCTGATAATAGGCTTCGAGGGTTTGGGGCAGGTCGATATGTACCACGACTCGGACATCGGGCTTGTCGATTCCCATACCAAAGGCATTGGTGGCTACGATTACCCTTTTTCGGTTTCCTACCCAATCGTTTTGTTTGCGACTGCGCTCCTCGAAAGGCAATCCTGCATGATAAAAATCACTATTTATGCCGTTTTTGTTCAATAAATCACTAATTTGTTTGGTTCTCAACCGAGTCTGGGCATAGACTACAGCCGAACCTTTTACTTTTTGGAGAATTTCGATCAATTTTTTTTCCTTGTTTTCTAATCGAAAAACCGAATAGGACAAATTGGGACGAGCAAAGCTCTTTTGGAAAAGATTGGGCTTAGGAAATTGTAATTTTTCTTGAATATCTGCCTGCACTTCGGGCGTAGCTGTAGCCGTCAGTGCCAAGCAAGGTACTTTAGGGAAAAGTTTTCTAAAATTGGCAATTTCCAAATAAGGCGGGCGAAAATCATAACCCCATTGCGAAATACAGTGTGCCTCATCAATCGCCAAGAGGCTTATTTTCATTTTTTTAGCCCTTTCTTGCAAAAGTTCGGTTTGTAGGCGTTCGGGTGAAAGGTAGAGAAATTTGATTTTTCCATATACGCAATTATCGAGTGCTATATCTATTTCGCGCTTTCCCATGCCCGAAAAAATAGCTACAGCCTCGATTTCCCGCTTCTTGAGCTGTTCGACCTGATCTTTCATTAAGGCGATCAAAGGCGAAACGACTATACAAATTCCGTCCAAAACCATAGCGGGAACTTGGAAACAAACGGATTTGCCGCCACCTGTTGGCAAAAGCGCCAAAGTGTCCTTGCCTGCCAAAACGGACAAAATAATTTCTTTCTGTAGCGGTCGGAAACGGTCGTAGTGCCAGTATTTTTTCAGAATTGCTTCAGTATCAATCACGTTTGCTTTTTTGTCCAAAAATAGCAGCTTTTTTCGATTTTTAAAACATTTATTTTAGAGAATATACTCAATAAAAAGTGAATTTGTACGGCGAACATTCTTGTTCGCCACAAAAACGAACAGAGACGTGCCATTAATAAAGCAACGATAATCAAAAGACTACTCTTTATTTTTCGGCAAAGGCAGTTTTCTAAGATTTTGGGATTGTGGAACAGGTGAGTTTTTCAAAGGATTTTGGCTTTTCAAAAAAAAGTATTGCCTGCGAAAGAGATCAGGCACAAGGCTGTGATCGGTCGTTTGTACTCCTGTATTTTTTTGTAATTCTTCCAAAATGCTTAAATGTTTTTTCTGTAAAAGTTGTTCTTTTTTGTAAAAAAAAAGCGGTTTTACGTCCAAACTATCAGGAATTTGCCCAAAAGCACAAAACCCAAACAAGAAAAAAATGCCAAATAAAATAAATAATTTTCTCATATTTTTTTTTCAAAATAACCTTCAGGATAGCGAACTTCAGCAAGATACAAACCATAGGGAGGAATCGATTTACCTGCTTTTCTCCGATCACGACTTAGGATAATCTGCTCAAAATTAAGCACATCACCCCCTCCATGCCCTATTTCCAAAAGCGTTCCGACTATAGTTCTGACCATGCTTCTCAAAAAACGATTGGCAGTGATATGAAAAACCCATTTTTCTTCATTTTCTACTACCCATTTCGCCTCTGTGATATGACATAAAAAATTATTTACGTTAGTTTTTACCTTGCTAAATGCTTCAAAATCAGTATGTTCCAAAAGAATTTTCGACGCTTCGTTCATCAGTTCGATATTAAGCGAATAAGTATAGAGTAGCGCTAAATTTTCCAAAAAAGGATTTTTTTTTCGCATAACATGATATTCATAGCTGCGAGAAAGCGCGTCAAAACGGCTGTGTGCTTGGGCTGGCATGGGAAGCAGTCGGCTAACGTGCAGATCGGGCGGAAGCAAACGAAAAAGACGGTATAAAAGCCTTTCGATGTCCGCTATAGGTTCGGCAGTATCAAAATGAACAAATTGCTGTTTGCAATGCACCCCAGTATCCGTTCGGCTACTGCCCAAAGTATCAATGGGCTGTCGTAAAATGGTCGAAAGAGCCGTATTGAGTTCAGCCTGTACCGAATGGGCGTTTTCTTGGATTTGCCAACCATTATATCGAGTGCCATTGTAGGCAATTTCCAAAAAATAACGCATAGAAAGCAAGGTTACGAAACACCTATAAGGTTTTGAAGACCGTATAGGTGTTAGAATTAAAAATGATCACTACGTTTTTTCTTCACAATCAACTTCATTTTTTGCTGTTCTTTCACCCAATCCTCGTCTTCTTCGTTTTCGGCAACTGCTTTGAAAGTTTCGAGGGCTTTTGCCTCTACTTTTATTTTGTTTGCCTCCTGATTCAGCGGATTGTAAGGCGAAGATTCGCCGTATTCGCCGTTTTTGTAGTATTGATATTTTTCAAAAATATCTTCGGGCATATAAAGTTTTGTTTCCGTAAAGTCCAGATCGTCCTCTATGCCGCCTGTTTCGACATCAATCAATTCCAAACGGTAACATTCATGGATCAATTCGGCAAGTTCGTGAGCGCCCATTTTTTGCAAACTCAACACCAACAAACCCAAATATTCTTCGTAAGGAATATCGCCTTCTTCTTCGGCTTCTTCATCAAAAGGGTACAATTCGTGCAACTGTTCGGCATTGTCAATAAAATGCTGAAGATGTGCTTGGTAAAAATCAATCACTTTTGTCCTGTTTTCAGGATATTGCAAAGCTATTTGGCTAAGGGCTACACTGGCAAAATCCCGATTATAAAGTGGAGTTTGGACATCTTCGATAAACTCCATGAGCTTATGCGTTTGGTTTCGTCCCAATTTAATAAGGACTTGGGGCAAATCTTCATAGACCGAATCACCATACCAAAATTCGTGAAACTCTGCATCTTGGATCACTACTTCGAGCATCTTGTCGAGGCTTGTTTGTGCATCGAGTTCGTATAAAAGAAAAATGGCGTGTGTCGCAAAAAAAGTCTGATACCATTCGAGGCTTTCGCTGTATTCTTCGTAGCTGTTCATGGTATCATCGAGCATGGCTTCGATATCAGAAACGGCACGCTGTCCTAAAGCAAGGATTTCCTCTAAGACCTCTGGTTCTACAAAACAGTCCGTTTGGTAGAGGTCTGAAAAAATAGGGTTTTTAAACTTTGGCATACAAAGGATAGATTACTTAACAAAAATATAAACCTTTTCCCTATTTTCCAAATTTTTGCGTGTATCTTCGAGCCAAAAACAGAAAACTATGTACGATATTGGAATTGTTGGTGGTGGTTTGGCGGGGCTATCTTCGGCTACACTTTTGGCACGTAAAGGCTTGAAAGTCATTTTGTTAGAAAAAAATAATTTCCCTCAACACAAGGTTTGCGGTGAATATATTTCGAACGAAACCTTGCCTTTTTTCCAAAAAAATTTAAAACTCGATCCCTTCGAACATGGGGCGGTTGCTATCAGAAACTTCGAAACCAGCGCGCCGAGTGGCAAAAAACTTTCCATGCCTTTGGATTTGGGGGGATTTGGCTTGAGTCGCTACCGTTTGGATCATTTGCTTTTCGAAAAAGCAAGCGCCGAAAATGTCCAAATTTTGACTAATACGGCGGTTTTGGACATCGAAACTACTGATTTTGGGACAAAAATACGAACCGCAAAAGACGTTTTCGAAGCCAAAATGGTCATTGGGGCGCATGGCAAGCGTGCGAATGTGGATAATTTTCTAAAAAGGCAATTTTTTGCCAAAAACTCACCTTACGTGGGCGTAAAATACCATATCCGCACTTCGGAACACGACCAGCAAACGATTGCCTTGCATAATTTCGAGGACGGGTATTGTGGTATTTCGAGGATCGAGGACGGACTTTTTTGCCTTTGTTATTTGGTGCATCGAGAAAAACTGCGTTTGTATAAAAATATTGACCATTTGGAAAAACAAGTTTTGTACAAAAACCCTTTCCTAAAACGCATTTTTGAGAACAGCGAAAAGGTTTTCGAAGTCCCAAAAACGGTCAATGAAGTTTCTTTTCGGCAGAAAACTGTGGTCGAAAATGGAATATTGATGTGTGGCGACTCGGCAGGCATGATTGCGCCGCTTTGCGGAAACGGCATGGCAATGGCTTTGCATGGTTCGTGGCTGTTGTCGGAACTTTTAGGCGAATATTTTGAGGAAAAAATTAGCAAAAAACAGCTTTTTGAACGCTATGAGGCGAATTGGAAAAAACAATTTGGAACAAGAATAGCGATAGGGAGGCGAATACAGGATTTTTTTGGAGGTGTGTGGCTAACGGAAATGTTACTTTCCGTAGCCCTTACTTTCCCTCTTATTTCCAAAGAACTTATGCGTTTTTCGCATGGTCAAATCTTTCCGAACGGCTCACACTCAAAATAACGCCAATCGAAATACCCGTAACCAACAGTGAAGTTCCGCCCATGCTCAACATGGGCAAAGGCAAACCTGTGATCGGCAGTACCCCAACCGCTACACCCATATTGATCATGGCTTGGATCACCAAACTAAACGTAAGTCCTGCCGCCAAAAGTCCGCCAAAAGCGTTTTCGCTGCGCGCCACCGAAAGCATACCCCGATACAAAAAGGTAAGATACAAAGCAATTACGCCAATAGCTCCTACTAAACCGTACTCCTCGATCACAACGGCAAAAATAAAATCAGAATAGGGGTGTGGCAAAAAATTCCGTTGTTCGCTATGTCCAGGTCCTTGCCCCAGAACGCCGCCTTTGGCAATCGCAATAAAGGACTGTTCGGCTTGGAAAGGCACTTTGTCTGGGTCTAAAAAGGCAGCAATCCGGCTTTTTGCCGTTTCGCCACGTTGCCCAACTTTGATAGCAAAAACTCCCGCCAAAACGCCCACCAAAAGCAAAGCCGCAAAATAACGCTTCGGAACGCGCCCAATAAACAGTAAAAGCATACAGGTTGCGAACAAAATAAGCGAATCGGACAGATTGCTCAAGCCGATCAGACCGCAAATCACTCCGCACCAAATCAAAATTGGCAAAATAGTACGCTGAAACTGCCGAATGCTTTGCTGACGTTTGGAAAGCATACTGGCTACGTTTGCAATTAGGGCTAATTTGGCAAAATCCGAAGGCTGAAAAGATTGGTTCAGGTACGGAATCGTAATCCAGCGGGTTGCCTCATTATAGGTATCACCGTAGAGCCATGTAAAAATGAGCAAAGGCACAGAAACCAAAAGGGCATAGCGCGAAATGCGCGAATAATAACGGTAATCGATTTGGTGGCAAATCCACATGGCTACCAAACTCAAAACGACCAAAATCGTGTGTTTGAGCAAATAATATTCGGTGTCGCCACCCATTTTTTTGAAAGCCAAAGTACCCGTAGCACTATAGACTATCAGTACGCTAAACATAGAAAGAGCAAAAACGACTGTCCAGATTACCTTATCGCCTTCGAAAAGGCGGCGAGGCAGAGCAGGGTTTTGTGGGTTTGTGGGAGTATTGTTCATGGGAAATTGACGAAAATTAGATTGATATTGTTTTTAAGATAAATCTCAAATAAAAGAACCTCTTTTTAAGGCTTGTTCAGGATCATACCAAATTGCATTTATGAACGTTTGAATTTCCTGCACATAATTCCAAATTACTTCAGCATCAATTGGAAAATTTTGATGTTGTTTTCGCACTTCTTCCAAAATGCCTCGTTTTTCAAAAGGCAATCTTTTGGCGTGCCTGACAAGAAAAACATTGTCTATTTCCGTTAAACGGCAATCTTCGGGAATCATATCTAAATATTCGACCAAAGCAAAATACTTAGCAATTGGGCAACCTTGTTTTAATCGTTGGGCTGTTCCTGCACATTCTTGAAACATGGTTTTGTCATAATTGATCTTACATTCAGTCGCAAAAACGGCTAAAAATAAATTTCCTTCCGTAGTTTGTTTTTTATCAAAATGGGGATCGGGCGAAAACCGATAGTGAATGGTTTGTCCAATAGTAAAATCCTGATCCTTTGTTTTTAAAACAATATTAGGTTTATTTTCCAATTCATTTACATTGTTAGGCATAAAAGAAAGGGACATAAAAGCCGTTTGCGAGCCTATTTCCAAGTTTTGTTTGGGCAGATTATTTAAGATATGAGGATTTACCAAATAAGTCAAAAATTCCTCTAAAATGGAATTATCTAATTTTAATTGTCCTTTTTGCCTTTTAATAAAATCCGTACCTTGGGCGGCTAATAATTTTTCTTTGTGTGGTGTTTTAAGCATGGGAAAAAATATCTTTAAGTTTAAAAATAGGTGAAGCCTGCAAACTGTCAATATTGCTTAATACTTCCTTTATTTCCTGTTTTTGCAGGTCTTCTTTAGCCCAATCGAAACCTAATTCCAAGTGTTTTTGAGCAATTTTCGTGGCTTTTGAATTCAAATTTTCGCAAGTATTTATTTTTTGACCAATGATAATATCTTCTTTGATAGAATTACCAAATTTATTTTTAAATGTTCTTTCAAAATTATTTATTTCACCAAAACACGCCATTTCTTTAATTAAATCTTTTACCATAGCACCATTATAAAAAGGAACTTGTCTTACATTCGATTCCCGCCCAAGCACCATAATCAGTAATCCATTGTTTTTCAATGAATTAGAAAAACTGTGCAAGGCTAACTCGATATCCAAAGCATACTGCACAACGGTTCGAAAACGATTAGTGCGGTTTTTACGATTAGAACCTATCTCACTTTCAGCCACTTTTAACACATTCCAACCCGCCGTTTCTACGATTGCTCGGTGATTCTGGTGGTAATTAAACACATTGATATAAGGCGGACTTGTTAAAATAATATCTATTTCGTTTTTAAAAAAAAGATGAGTTTCACGAGCATCTCCTAATTTTACCTCTGTTTTAACTGTCCTTTGTGGCAAACTTAACAAGGATTTTTCCATATAATCAAAAGCCTGAAAAAGACTTGTTTTTAGGTGATTAATCCTACTGTTTTCTGCAATAAAAAAAATATTCATAAATAATATTCTTTCAATTGGATCGGTAACTTTTGAAAAAATATGAGAACAAAATTCTAATAAATTTCGATACTTTTCCCTATAATCTTCTTTTTCAAGCCACAATACAAGTTCTTCTTTTCCAAACAAAGCATTTTTTATGGCTTCTTGTGTTTTTTTTAAATATTCCTGCCTTTCAGGTATGGAAGCATTAAGTAAAGTATAAAATTTAGCCATAGCATAAGCCGCAGGATTGATCTCGAAACCAATACTATTCAAATTTTTCCGCCCACATTCCAATAAAACCGTACCACTTCCCACAAAAGGGTCTAAAATGGTTTGATTACTCACCGCCATTTCGGATAAGAGGTAATGTACCAACTCAGGCGTAAATTGACCGCGCCAATTAAATAAATTGGCGCGTTTTTTTTCTTTTACGTCTAATTTTTGCTGTGCTAAAACCATACTTCAAGTTTATTTCTTTCCTAAATATACTCAATCAAATTGGTTCTGTAGGGCGAACATTCTTGTTCGCCACAAAAACGAACAAGAATGTTCGTTTTACGACACGAACCATTTTAGTTTCAGTATAACATTCAAAAATACAAAAAAATTTGTCAAAAAAACTACCCATTTTTTTGGCAATACAACTGCCAAGCCCAAGCCGAACGCATCATGTCGACCAGATCGTGTTGCGGTTTCCAGCCCAATTTTTTCTCTGCCAAACGGCAATCCGAATAAATTGCCATCACATCACCTTCGCGCCTCGCCCCAATTTCATAACTTGGACGAATCCCCGTAACCTCCTCGAAGGTCTGCAAAGCCTCCAAAACGCTTACGCCCTGCCCCGATCCCAAATTAAATATTTCAAAATTTTGCGTATTTTTTTGCTCAACCAAATAGTCAAAAGCCAAGAGATGGGCTTTGGCAATATCCGATACGTGAATGTAATCCCTGATGCAAGAACCGTCCCGCGTTGGATAATCTGAACCAAAAACGGTCATCGATTTTCGCAAACCCATAGCCGTTTGGGTAATCACAGGCACAAGGTTGCTGGGTGCGCTGCGCGGATTTTCGCCGTTCATGCCCGAAGCGTGCGCCCCAACGGGATTAAAATAGCGCAAAGCGATCATTTGCAAATCACTCACTTTGCTGTAATCCTCCAACATTCGTTCGCCAACCTGTTTGCTATAGGCATAAGGCGATTCGGTGCGGTTCAAAGGCGTATTTTCATCAACGGGCAGGGTTTCGACATTGCCATAAACCGAACAAGAGGAAGAAAAAATAAAATTTTGTACCTTATATTGGGTGCAGGCTTTGAGCAAATTACTCAAAGAAATGAGGTTGTTGTGATAGTACAAAAGCGGATTGGCAACCGATTCGGGGACGGATTTGAGCGCCGCAAAATGAATTACGCCCAACAGATCGGGGTTTTCCGTAAAAATTAGGTCTATTTCGGCTTGGTTACAAAGATCAAGGGCATAATTTCGTACTTTTTTGCCTGTAATTTTCCAAACTTGTTCGAGGGCTTGTTCGGTCGAATTAACCAAATTATCGGCAGAAATTACCTCATATTTTGCCTGTTCGAGCAGTTCGATCAAAGTGTGCGAACCAATATACCCGCAAGCCCCTGTAACCAAAATTTTATTTTTTTTCATGATTTTTTACTAAAATTGGCATAGACAAAAACCTCTGTTTTCTAAACAAAAGCATTTTGGGCAAAGATAGGAATTTTCTGAAAAATAGGTATCTTTGTTCGAATTTAAGGCACGAAACTATGATAATCCAAGTTCCCAATCCGATCCTCGAAGTCCATAACCTTACCGTTAGTTATCACCGCAAACCTGTTTTGTGGGATATCGATCTTACCATTCCTTCTGGTTCGCTGGTAGGTATCATTGGACCGAATGGAGCAGGCAAATCGACTTTGATCAAGAGCATCATGGGACTTTTGCCTACACAAAGCGGTTTTGTAAAAATTTTTGACAAGGAACTCGACCAAGTGCGGGACAGAGTAAGTTACGTGCCGCAAAGAGAATCGGTCGATTGGGATTTTCCTGCTTCGGCTCTGGAGGTGGTGCTGATGGGACGCTACGGAAAAGTGGGTTTGTTTAGGCGTGTGCGGGATTCTGACCGCCAAATTGCTTTGGAATGTTTGCGAAAAGTAGGGCTGGAAGCCTTTCAGAATCGGCAAATTTCACAGCTTTCAGGAGGACAACAACAAAGGGTTTTTTTGGCGAGAGCCTTAGCCCAAAAAGCCGATTTGTATTTCATGGACGAACCTTTTGTTGGCGTAGATGCGGCTACAGAAACGGCAATTATTGAGATTCTGCGCCAAATGCGCCAAGAGGGAAAAACGGTTTTGGTGGTGCATCATGATCTCCAATCTGCGGCTCAATATTTCGACTGGATTATTTTGCTCAATATGCGGCTTGTGGCAAGCGCCCCAACCGAAAAGGCTTTTACTGCCGAACTTTTGCAGGCTACTTACGGAGGCAAACTTACGCTTTTGGCTGAAATTAGCGATTTGGTTTCCAAAGGGGATTATCCTTTGCGGGAGAAAAGGGGAGTATGAGCCTTATTTTGCTAATCCCAAAAGGTAAAACTTTATTATTTTTTTCAGTTTTATTAGCAAATTTTATGGCAACCATTAGAAAAAAAACGCTTTGGGTAAGTCCCGATGAGCAACTCAAAACATTGGGCTGGAACTGGATGCTCGAAGTAGATACTATGCGCTATATCACCGAAGACCTGATTCTGATCAGCCCCGATGAAGCCGATGCTTATTACGAAGCCGTTAATGAATTATACGAAATGTATATTGCGGCAGGAGAATATGTTTTGGAAAATAATTTATGGCACAAAATGAATATTCCTGAAAATTTGCAGGAAATGATCCGCTTGACTTGGGAAAACGATCAGCATTTGCACCTCTACGGACGTTTCGATTTGGCAGGTGGGCTAAACGGCGAACCTATCAAACTCATCGAGTTTAATTCTGATACGGCTACTTGTATTCCTGAAACTGCCGTTATGCAATGGGCGCAACTTAAGGCAAACGGTTTGGAAGATGCCAAACAATTCAATTATTTGTACGAGGCTTTGGTCAATAATTTTAAAACTTTATTGGTATTAAACCCCGATCTGCACCCAAGTTTGTTGATTTCTGGTTTCGAGGGTTTCCCCGAAGACGATACCAATTTGGCAGTGTTGGGCGAAGCCGCCAAAGAAGCGGGTTTTGAAGTTGCCTACCAAAATATTGATGAGGTAGAGTTTTCGGACAATGATGGCATTTTTAGGAAAGAAAAAAACGGGACTTTCAAACGTTTTGATTTTTGGTTCAAACTTGTGCCTTGGGAATACATTGCTTTTGAAGAACCCGAATTAATGGCTATTTTGACCCAATTGGTTCGAAACAAAAAGGTTATGATTATCAATCCTGCCTATAATATTTTGTTCCAATCCAAATATATCCTCAAAGTTTTGTGGGATTTGTACCCCAATCACCCGCTTTTGCTCGAAACTTCGGACAAACCGCTTGCCGACAAACCTTTTTATGTCGAAAAAGTATTGTTTGGAAGGGAAGGAGCCAATGTGAAAATATATGATCAAAACCACAAACTGATCATGGGCAGGGACGGAGAATATGACGAATATGCCAAGATTTACCAAGATTATGTCGAGTTTTTACAAGACGACATGGGCAATTTTTACCAAGCGGGCGTATTTTTTGCCTACGAAGGTTGCGCTATAGGTTTCAGGCGCGGCGAACGGATTATTTCGAATACTGCCCAATTTACAGGGCATATTGTGGAAGAATAAACAAAAAAAACCATTCAGATAAAAAATCTGAATAGTTTTTTTGCTGTACTCAATAAAAGCTGATTTGTATGGCGAACATTCCTGTTCGCCAAGCAACGAACAATAATGTTCGTTTTACGACACGAAGCAATTTAGTTTCCCCTTAAAATTTCCCGCGATAATTGGCAAACATTTCTTCGTATTCTTTGAATTTCTCCTTGAAAAACTTTTGCCTTTCGCTTGGCGTAGCACTCGAATCCATTTTCAGTTCTGTATCCTCCAGTTCCAAAGTTCCGATCATGGCTTTTTTGCTTTCGCGGTCTTCGGCACGCCGATAGACCATGACCAACTGTTGCAAAGTCGACAGACTTCGGTACAGCAAAGGGTCATAACTGAAATTATTGAGGTTATATTTTTTGATATACTCCAAATTTTCTTTCGAACGCTTGGCAACAATGTCCGCCAATTCGGTAGCTTTTTTGTCCTCACCCAACTGATAGTACAGTTCCACAATTTGTGGAATGTAATAATCATACGGAATGGTCGAATCAGGAATTTTCGTCAAACAATCGTTAAGCAATTCTTTCGCCCGTTCGTTATTGCCCGCTACGTAATAGTGCCGAGCCAACAAAATATACAAACTACGCATATTTGCCCCAAATTTGCGATATTCCTCGTCATGGTACGTATCGGGATTGTCAAAACCTCTGTATTCGTACTGTTTAAGGTTTTCGTACATCACTTCGGGATTCGGTTCTTCGGTTTGCGGATCATCACCCTCGATGAGCATAGGCACAAGCCGATACGCCAAACCTTCGACCTGCAAATAGCGGCGAACGTCGATATTGGTGGTGTTTGCAGAGGTATTATTGAAATAAATTGGGCGATCCCAATTCCCATTTGCCAGCATTTCCAAAATCATTAGATCGCTTTTATAAATTGCCCCTGCATTTTCCATCAAGCCAATGACCATATTATTTACGACCTGTTTCTCCTTGCCTTTTGGAATAATACCTTTTTTGATCACACCTGCCGAATCCACAGGCAAAACCCAAAACGGAGCAGGAATCGTAGCCGTTGAACCGCCGCCTTGTAACTCGACTTGCAAAACAGGATTGGCTGTTTTGACCAAATTAAGCCATTGTTTCAGATCAACTGCCTTGCCGACTTGTTTATTTTCAACAAAAGGCAAATAATCGTTTGTGCCTTGACGGTACTGTGGTTCTTCGAAGGTAATCGGCAGAGGTTTCGAATCATATACTTGGCGTTTCATTTGGTTAATGTACCAATCCGTACTAAAATAACTCAAAACGACCACCCGAACGTCTGTTCTAAAACCCTCGACATCTTGCACATACCAAAGCGGGAAGGTATCGTTATCACCACCCGTAAAAAGAATGGCGTTTGGTGCGCAACTTCGCAGCGTATTGCGGGCTTGATCTACAGAATGATAACGTCCCGAACGGTTGTGATTGTCCCAACCTTTTACGCCCATCATGGCAGGAACGCCCAAACCAATGACACTTGCCATCACAGGAGCTAAAATAGGGCTTCCGTTTTTAAATACTTTTTCTAACAATTCGACCAAAGCCAAGACCCCGAAACCAATCCAGATGGCGAAAGCATAAAAAGAACCTACATAAATATAGTCCCTTTCGCGCGGCTCGACAGGCGGGGAGTTCAAATAAACCACAATGGCGACTCCCAAAAGCACAAATAGCAAACCTACGAAAGCAAAATCTTTGTCGCTTCGGCGGAGTTGAAAAACCAAACCGATCAAGCCCAAAATCAAAGGCAACATATAAAAATTGTCCCTTGCTTTGTTGCGTTTGACCATCTCGGGCAAGTCATCACCACTCGGAGCATTCGGAGCAAGCCAAGCCGCTTCCTTGTCGTCTCCGTCTCGCCCCGCAAAATTCCAAAGAAAATACCGCAAATACATATGCCCAATTTGGTAACGGAACATATAATAAATATTATCGACTACCGTAGGGGATTTGCCTTCGGGCATTTTTGCCCATTGTTGATAGAGTTGAATATGATTTTCGCTTGTGCTGTACATTCGTGGCAAAAGCACTTTTTTGTCATAATCTACGTCTATTTTGTGATCAACCACTTCATATTTATCTTTGCCACGAGCATAAATAGGTGCGCCTTGTACGGCACTCCCCATTCGTTCAGAAGCAAACGTTTTTCCGTATAAAAGCGGACGATCCCCATATTGTTCCCTTTTCAGATAAGAAACGAAAGACATGGCATTTTCAGGATCGTTTTCGTCAATAGGCGGATTATAGCTCGAACGGATCAGGACGATAGCATACGACGAATAACCAATTAGCACGAAGGCTAAACCCAGCATGATGGTATTCAAAATGACATTTTGCTCTTTCAAAGAATAATGAATCCCATAAACCACTGCCCCTACGAACGCCAAGAAAAAGAACAAAGCCCCCGAACCAAAAGGCAAACCGAAGGTATTGACAAACAAAATTTCGAATTTACCTGCAATTTCAGGAAGCCCTGGAATTACGCCAACCATAATGATACCCACAATCACCAAACCTGCTCCCAAAGCCAAAGCGATTCCCCGCCAATCGTGATTTTTATATTTTTTGAAATAAAAAAGCAAAGCCAAAGCGGGAACAGTAACCAAATTTAGCAAGTGGACTCCCATGGAAAGCCCTACGGTATAGGAAATCATCAAAAGCCATTTATTTTCAAATGCCTGATCTTCTATCGTTTCCCATTTGAGCATTGCCCAAACGACAAAAGCCGTAAAAAACGAAGACATACCATAAACCTCTGCTTCAGCAGCCGAAAACCAAAACGAATCGGAATAGGTATAAGCCAATGCCCCTACCACACCTGCGCCAATAATACCGATCTTTTGGGCAAGTGTAAGTTCAGAATCGGCTGTTTTGTAGATTTTTTTGGCAAGAAAAACGATAGACCAATACAAAAACAAGATCGTAAAAGCACTCGAAAGCACCGAAAGCATATTTACCCAATAGGCAATTTGGGTGGTATCGCCCATGGCTAACAACGAAAAAAGCCGTCCTGTGAGCAAAAAGAAAGGCGCACCAGGCGGGTGCGGCACCATGAGTTTATAACTAACGGCAATAAATTCGCCGCAATCCCAAAAACTTGCCGTATCCTCTGCGGTGAGTGCGTAGGTAATAAACGCTACGAAAAAAACGCCCCAGCCAACGAAATCATTTAATTTGCGAAAAGAAAGCATAATAATTGTATTACTAATAAATTGATAATCAGACCATTAAGCCAAAAATAATTTTATTGTAGCGTAGGCTCGTAGCCTGCGTTATCGCCTTTGCAGGTGTCTTCACCTGCAAATCACATGGGTTTTGCAGGTGTTTTCACCTGCAAAGGTGGTCGAATATTTTAAACAGATTCTTAAAAAACTTTGCGAAAGTAAGTAAATTGCTTTGATTATGAAAATTTTGATTTTTTTTTGGCAAGGAATTGCCCATTTTTAGAAATTTTAGGAGAAAATGCCTTTCTTTTTCCTATAAAAATACACAAACGAAGCCACTGTAAGTAAGATTCCCAAACCCGAAACCCAATAACTGGCAAGCACAAAAAAATCCAACCAACGCATAGCACCTTGCCCAAAATCTTTGTAGAGCATGACCCCAATACTGCCCAAATAGCCAAAGGAATCCGCCAAATAAATCAAAAAACCAATATTGCCAACTTGTCGGAAAACCGCAATCAGCCGTTCGAAAAGCATTCCGTTAAAAATAACATACGGCACGTACAAACCCACGCCCACGCTAACCATCCAAGCCAAAGGACTTAGGTAATTTTCGCCAAAAAGCCATGTACTCAAACCCACAGACAACATTCCTACCAGCACCAAGACGTGCTGAATGGTAAAAGCCAACCAATTATTTTTGAGGAAAACGAACAAACCCATGAAGAACAAGACCAAAAATCCTACACTTATTTCGGTTTGTGCAAAAACTTCAGGTTTGTTCCCAAAACCCAATTCCTTCCAAATTTCTGCCCCAAAATTTTCCCTAAAATCCCTGTAGATGGTAAGCAAAATATAGGTCAAAACAAGCAAAACCAAACCCAAAGCAAAGCGTTTGAAAAACTCCCAACGGGCTTTCCCCGACATGGGTTCGCGGCGTGTCCGTAAAAGTTCGTCTGCGGCACTCGGAGGCGGAATTTGGTTCAGAAGCCACGTAAAAAACAAAATAGGCGGAATAAAAATCAAGCCCACCCAAAAAGGCATCCACCACTCCGAAACCTGCCAATCCTGCAACAAATACGCCCCTATCGAACGCACCACACCCGATGACATAATAAAACTTGCGCAAAGCGCTGCACTCAATATTTCGGTCAGTCTTCGCCCTTCCAAAAAGCCCAAAACCAAGCCGAAAACCATTCCCAAAGGCAAACCATTGAGAATAAGAAACACGAAATTATACGGAGCAGGTACAAAACCAAAAAATACCCATGCAATTTGCGAAATCCCGATCATGGCTAAAAGCCCCCATGCGCGCCTTCCCGCTTGCATTTCGGCAACAATTTTGATCCCTATAAATTTCGACAGCATATAGCCCAGAACCTGCGCCACGACCAGAACCGTTTTGTAGTGGATTCCTACCCAAACCAAATTATCAAAAGTGGCAGAAGTAAAAGGTTTGCGGAAGGCAAAAGCACAGAAATACGTCCCAAAAGCGGCAATCATGCCGTAAAGTGAAAAATAAAAAGCATGGGTTTGGGAAAGCCACTGGCGAATGTTGAACATGAAGAATGGGAAATGAGGTAAAAAACTTTCCAAAAGTTTCGAACTTTTGGAAAGTTTGGTTAATTTTTTTATTCGTGATAATTTAGGATTCCATAACCGCCTTTTTTTAAATATTGATCTTTTTGGAACAAAAGTAAATCGGCTTTGACCATTTCTTTGACTAAGGCGTCGAGGTCGTATTGGGGTTTCCAACCCAATTTTTCATTCGCCTTTCGAGGATCGCCTATCAATAAATCTACTTCGGTTGGGCGAAAATAGCGTTTGTCGATTGCTAAGACTTCTTTGCCTATAGCTACTTGATAATCAGCATTTTGACAATTTTTTACTACAGCTTTTTCCTCAATTCCTATTCCTTCAAATGCCAATTCGATGCCCACTTCAGCAAAAGCCATTCGAACGAAATCCCGAACCGTAGTCGTTACACCTGTCGCAATGACGTAATCTTCGGGAGTCGGTTGTTGCAACATCAACCACATGGCTTCCACATAATCCTTGGCGTGTCCCCAATCGCGCTTTGAATCCAAATTTCCCAAATATAATTTTTCTTGCAAACCCAAGGCAATTCGGGCAACCGAACGCGTAATTTTTCGGGTTACAAAAGTTTCACCGCGCAGTGGGCTTTCGTGATTGAACAGAATACCATTCACCGCATACAAATTGTACGCTTCTCTGTAATTGACCGTAATCCAATAACCGTAAAGTTTGGCAACGGCATAAGGCGAGCGCGGGTAAAACGGAGTGCGTTCGCTTTGTGGAACTTCTTGCACCAAACCGTAAAGTTCGGAGGTTGAGGCTTGGTAAATGCGGGTTTTTTCGCCCAAATTCAGCAGTCTTACGGCTTCCAAAATCCGCAAAGTCCCCAAACCATCGACATTGGCGGCATATTCGGGCATATCAAAACTTACTTTGACGTGCGACATGGCACCCAAATTATAAATTTCATCGGGTTGAATTTCCTCAATAATGCGAATCAAGTTCGTAGAATCAGTCAAATCCCCATAATGAAGCTGAAAACGATAATTTTCAACGTGCGGGTCTTGATAAATATGATCAATGCGGTCGGTGTTGAACAGCGAACTGCGGCGCTTGATGCCATGTACCTCATAACCTTTTGAGAGCAGGAGTTCCGCCAAATACGCCCCGTCTTGTCCTGTGATACCCGTAATTAATGCTTTTTTTGCCATTGCCTAATGAGTTTTTATTTGGTGGCAAAATTATTGTTTTTTGACTTTATAACCTTCTTTTTGTAAAAAAACAGCAATTTTTTCCCTAAAATCACCCTGTACCAATATTTCCCCATCTTTAGCACTACCGCCCACCCCGCACAAAGTTCGTAGTTTTTTACCCAAAGTTTCCAAATCCGCCTCCGTGCCTACGAAACCTGTAATGAGTGTAACCTGTTTTCCGCCTCTTGCTTTTTTGTCAAGCTGGATCCGTAAATTTTGTTGAGAAGGCTGTAGCGTAAGTACTACTTCTTTTTCGGGTTCGAGGTTCAGGTCTGGGTTGGTACTATACACCAAACCGCCTGTATTGAGTTTGTTTTTTGGCATGGCATTAATTTTTTATTTTTTTCAAAATTTTTCACCAAAAATAAATATTTTTTTGTAACTTACACAAAAATAAGTTCGTTGAACTATTGATAACACTTATTGAAAAGAATATTTGACATTTTTTGAAATTCTTGAAAGGAGGCGTTTATGAAGCTAAAAGGACTATATGTGGTTTTAGCACCTTTCTTATTCTATTTAATTTTGTACCTTGGGCTTAGTTTGTTTTTCTCACAAACAACAAAGCACGACTTGAGTATCGTTACCAATATGAAAGCCCTGAAGCACGATTTTGAAACTCGTTATGATGCTTTTTGTGCCTTGGTGCTTGACATCATGAAAAGACACCAACCGACTTACCATGATTTAATTGCCAATGCAAGCAGAGAAAGTACAGAGTTTCAACCCGAAGAGCAAGAGGCTTTTATACATCGTAGAAAGGCAAAAGGACGTAAAAAAGTAAGCGATCTGGACGTAGATTGCTGGTATTGGGAAAATGTACAATGCACACGCATTGAAAAAAATAGCTAAAAATGTCTATTATTTTATACTGAATAAAAAGTAGTTCTGTAAAACGAACATTCTTGTTCGCCACAAAAACGAACATTCTTGTTCGTTTTACGACACAAACCAATTTAGTTTCAGTATAATAAAAAAAGCAAGGTTTCAATTTATAGAAATCTTGCTTTTTTCGTTTTTCAAACAATTTTTGATTTTCCTACCAATTTTTCTAAGGACTCAATCACTTCTCTTGCCTCTATGGTTTTCATACAATCAAAATGCCCTCTGGGGCAAACTGCACCGCCATGAAAAGAGCAAGGTCGGCAGGCTAATTGTTTTTCGACAACTATGCTTTTTTCGGGCGTGGGAAAAAAGCCAAAATGCCTCGTAGTTGCCCCAAAAATAGCCACCACAGGGCATTTTTGGGACTGGGCAAGGTGCATCATGCCTGTGTCGTGTGTTAGGACAATCTCCGATTGTTGCAAAACCGCCGCCGAATCCAACAAACTGCATTTTCCTGCCAAATTTAGGCTTTCATTGCCTTTTTGCATCATGTTAATAATTTTTTCGCTGGTTTCGTGGTCTTCTTTTCCTCCAATAAACACAATTTTATAGTTTTTTTGGGCAAAATGATCGGCTACTTCGGCAAAACGTTCCGCAAACCAACGTTTCGTAAAAGCACTTGCTCCTGTGCAAATCGTTAGGATTTTTTGGGACGGAGAAATGCCTTTTTCAGAAAACAATAATTGTATTTTTTCTGTATTTTCTTTTTGAAAAAAAACTTCAGTTCCTAAATTATCGTTTCGTATGCCAAAGGTTTGTACCGCCTCGAAATAGCGTTCGTAGATTGGGCTTAGGTAAATATTTCGCTGGTTCAGATTGGTAATTAACCAACGTTTGAAAGTGTGCTTGGGATACGAAGTGCTGAAAAAACCACGTTTTAGATACAAACTGCGGAGATTTTGGTGCAAATCGATTACCCAATCGTAGTTATTTTCTCTCAATTTTTTTCTTAAATTACTCAAGGCATTTTTTTCTTTTTTACTATCAAAACCAATCACTTCATTAATATTGGGATTGTGCCTGATCAAATCTACGAATTGTACTTTGGTAAGAAAATGAATTTGGGCATCGGGAAACTGTTGGCGAAGACAGCGGAGTAGGGGAGTGGTCAAGATAATATCGCCTATCGAACTAAAGCGAATGACAAGAATGCGTTTGATTTGGTCAGGTGTGGGCATATTTTTTCGTAGAAAAGGCAAAGAAATGGATAAAAATAAAATCCCCCTGCCCCCTTTGAAAAGGGGGGAGCATAAAAACTTACCCCTTTTCAAAGGGGGCAGGGGGGATCGGATTTATACAGATATTTAATTATTTCCCCAAAATATAAGCAAAAATCAAGGGTGCGACAATGGTAGCATCGGATTCGATGACGAATGAAGGCGTTTTATCACTCAATTTGCCCCAAGTGATTTTTTCGTTTGGCACTGCTCCCGAATACGATCCGTAGCTGGTGGTCGAGTCGGAAATTTGGCAGAAATACGCCCAAAAAGATACGTCTTTCATTTCCAAATCTTGGCGCAACATGGGTACAACGCAAATAGGGAAATCGCCTGCAATGCCCCCGCCAATTTGGAAAAAGCCGATTCCTTCGCCTGTGTGGTTCGCACTGTACCATTTGGCGAGTTCCATCATATAATAAATGCCCGATTTTACGGTCGTAGGCACAAGGTCGCCTGTATAGGCATAAGAGGCAAAAATATTTCCGAGTGTCGAATCTTCCCAACCAGGGACAAAAATAGGCAAGTTTTTTTCGTAGGCGGCAAGCATCCAACTGTGTTCGGCAGGAATCTGATAGTATTGTTTGAGGACTCCGCTACCAATCAGTTGGTACAAAAATTCGTGTGGCAAATAGCTTTTTCCTTCGGCGTTTGCTTTTTTCCACAGTTCCAAAATATGCCCTTCGATGCGGCGAATCGCTTCTTCTTCGGGAATACACGTATCGGTTACACGGTTAAAGCCTTGAGCCAACAGTTCCCATTCATCAGCCGCTGTCAAATAACGGTAGTGCGGCACTCTTTTATAAAAATCGTGTGCCACCAAATTAAAAATATCTTCTTCGAGGTTTGCTCCTGTGCAGGTAATGGCTTGCACTTTGTCCTGACGGATTAGTTCGGCTAAGGAAATGCCCAATTCGGCAGTACTCATTGCCCCTGCCAGCGTGATCATCATTTTGCCACCTTTGTCGATATGCGCCACGTAGGCTTTGGAAGCATCAACAACTGTAGCGGCGTTAAAATGGCGGTAGTGGTGTTCGATAAATTGTGAAATAGCACCTTTTGACATGATTTTTTGTAGGAAAAGTGAATAATTTGCAAAGGAATAAAAAATTTGGAAAAAATTAGGGGCAAATTTGAAAATGTAATGCTATGTTTATCTTTGCAGAAAAAATAAAAAAAACAAGTCTGTAAGCCGAGTTCTGTACGGGTTTTTTATTGCTAAAAAACCCGTTCTTATCATTTATCTTGGAGTTTGTTCGCACAAACCCTCATGCGACCTACCCGCTATCATCGGGCGAGTAGCCCTACGTGCGATAGCCTATTTGGTCTTTCAACCCATAAGGTTTACCCCAAAAACGCATGACTGCGTTTCGAGTAGGCTCTTACCCTACTTTTTCACCCTTACCCTTGCGGGCGGTAATTTTCTGTGGCACTGGCTGTCAAGAAAGGTAAGTTTCCTGCCTTCCCGTTAGGAAGTATGGTACTCTGTGTTGCTCGGACTTTCCTCTATGCCCTGCGGCACAGCGATAAGACGACTTGTTTTGGAACAAAGGTATAATTTTTTGCTTATCAATAAACTACAACACACATGAAAAAAACATTTTATTGGTTGATTTTTATTTTTTTGACTAAGCCCGTTTTAGCCCAAGACGATAAAGAATATTTGGGAACTTGGAATGTCTTGAGTGTTCGTTTAGGTTTAGGCGGAAAATGGAGTGTTTTTGGGGAGGCACAGTTGCGGAGTCTTCGTCTGTATGATCATTTTCACTATCACGAACTAAAAGGCGGCATCGAATATCGTTTGAACCCTTCGCTTGCTTTTTCGGCATCTGTTGGGGATTATAATACCTATCAAAGTGGGGGAGATTTTATAGAACCCAAACCCAATGCGGAAATACGAACATGGCTACAAACGAATCTTAGTCAAAAAATAGGAAGGATAAAAGTGGAACACCGCTACCGCGCCGAACAGCGCTTCCAAGTTAGCGGTTTGCGAAACCGATTTAGGTACAGAGCAAGTATGGTCATTCCCTTGAACAATTTGGATTTATTGCCTAAAACATGGTATTTGAATGTTTCGAATGAAATATTTTTTACGGACGTGCCAACTTATTTCGAACGAAACCGCTTTTTTGTGGGTTTCGGCTATCGTTTTTCCCAAAATTTTACTCTCCAATCGGGTTGGCTGCACCAGTTTGATTATAAAATTCCTGACGAAACGGGTTATAATTTCATGCAGATTTCTGCATTATTTGATCTGAAACTCAAACGAAAAACCGAAAAAAAATAGGTAATAGATTCAAATCTTGAAAATCAATTTTTTTTTCATTTTATTTGAGAAAATTTCATGGCGCGTTGCCCTACACAATATTATTAGAAAGACTCATGTTTATGCAAAAATCAAAAATTATTGCGGCACTCAAACAAACCACTTTGTTCAAAACCCTCGATGATAAACAACTCCATGTAGTTGCCGAAACAGCCAAATTTAGGCAGTTTTTTCCCGAAGAAACGATTGTTTGGCAAGGAAACCCCTCGAATAGTTTGTTTTTGCTGATCAATGGAATAGTGGCAATTCGCAAAATTTTGGGGCAGGATCACGTCCAGACCCTTGCTTATCTGATGACAGGCAATACTTTTGGGGAAATTGGTATTTTGGAAAATCGCCCGCGTTCGGCAAGCGTTGATGCCGTTACGGACGTTGATGTGTTGGTTATTCAGCGCAAAGATTTTATGAATATCCTTTTTGATTATCCGCAAGTAACGATTTCTTTAGCCCGCATTTTGGGGCAAAAATTGATAGAGTCCAATCGCCGTCAAAGCCGAAAAAGCGACCGCACCAAAGTCGTGATCATTATGGACACACACGAAGGCGGGGGTGCTACCAGCATGGGACTCATTATGAGCCAAATTTTGGCAGAAAAAAGCAAAATTCCCACCGTTTATACCGAATACCCAACGGCACACCAACTCACAGCCGATATGCAATTGGGGCGCAATACCAAAATGCACCGCCACCCAAACGGCTACGATATTGTCGTAAGCCATGAGGACGAAATGAAAGTAAATGCCCTCACTACGACCTCTTTGATGCTCGACAAACTCATGCTCAATTACGAAAACATCATTATTACGGTCAAAAAGAACATTGGCGAGTCAGGGATCGACCAGAACACGATCATGATGCTTGATTATGCTGATCAGTTGGTTTTGCTTGCGCCGCCAGTGCAGGACGCATGGGGCAATGTCGAACGCACCAAAACCGAAATTCGCAAACACATAGGACACGATACGGCTGTTTTTACCATTGTCAATCACAACAAACCTGAATTGGAAAAAGCGCACGTAGCAGAACAATACGATTTTGATGTGCCATATTGCAAAGATTTCCCCGATTTGGCGAGTCTAAGTCATTACAATCCGCCTGTGCCGAAGCCTTTTATGGACATCATTGATACGCTGGTGGATCGGCTGGATCGCACCAACCGAATTGCCATATTTATTCCTACCACAGTCGATGTCAATAGCAACATTGACACTACGCCCTACGTCCAAAAAACATTGGATTTTTTGGCAGAACGCTTTGGTGGGGCAACCAGCAAGGAAGCAAGCGGCGTATGGAACAGTTCGGAAGTGGGTTTGGTGGGCGAAAAAGTCTATATTGTCAATACTTTTGTTACGCCGCAGGATTTGAATAAATATTTGGACGAGGTGATCGATTATGTCAAAAAATTAAAAGTCGAACTTCGCCAAGAGGCAATGGCTTTGGAAGTGAATAATAAATTGACTTTGTTGTAAAATTTTCAATATACCCAAACCCGCAAGGTTTCGAAAACCTTGCGGGTTTATAAAAAAACAAAATCTTATGCCACTTTTCCAAGAAACCATTGTCCGAAAATACCTAAAAAATCAAGAAAAAGCCCAAATTGCGGAAAAATGGGCAATTTTTCGCAAACATTTTCATAATCCTACAGTACAGGAAAATATCCGAAATTCAAAAGAAGAACAGTACCAAGGCGAATTTTTGATCGATCTGTTCGTCAAGGTCTTGGGTTATACCAAAAATCCCACGCCTGATTACAACCTCACGACCGAACTCAAAAACGTCAAAGACTCGAAAAAAGCCGATGGAGCAATGATTTTTGACAACAAAGTCATGGCAATCATCGAGCTAAAAGGTACAAATACTACCGATCTGAACCGAATCGAATCGCAGGCTTTTGGCTACAAAAACAACCAAACCGATTGCGTGTATGTGATTACCTCGAACTTCGAAAAATTGCGTTTTTATATCGATAATGCTATCGAAAACATCGAGTTTAATTTGTTCCGTTTGACCGAAAAAGAATTTGAATTATTGTATTTGTGTTTGTCCTTCGAAAGCCTAAAAAACGGCATTCCGAAGCAACTGAAGCAGGAATCGCTGAATCAAGAAGATGCCATTACCAAGAAACTATACCAAGATTATTCGAATTTCAAAAACGATTTGTACCAAAATTTATTGAAAAACAATCCCGAATTTGCGCCTTTGGAACTTTTTAAAAAGTCGCAAAAACTCTTAGATCGTTTCTTGTTTTTGTTTTTTGCCGAAGATAAATTGTTGGTTCAGCCCAATTCGGTCAGAATTGTGTTGAAAAGATGGACAGAAAATAAAAAATGGGACGATTATTTACCTTTATATGAACAATATAAGAAATATTTTAACTTTTTTAATAAAGGAAGTCAGGCTTTAGATATTTACCCTTACAATGGCGGGCTTTTCTTGGCAGACGAAATATTGGATCAGCTCCGAATTGATGATCACATTCTGCACGATCACACCTTGCGAATGTCGGATTATGATTTTAATTCCGAAGTCGATGTCAATATTTTGGGGCATATTTTCGAAAATTCGCTAAATGAAATTGAGGAAATAGCAAAAGGCATAGTCAGCGGTGAAGACACCGCCAAGGGCAAAGTTGTTCGTGCGGACACGAACAACGGCGAAAATCTTCCCGCCGTTGTCCGTGTCCTCACGGACGACAAAATCGACAAAGTTTCGAAACGCAAAAAAGATGGCGTTTTTTATACCCCAAAATACATTACCAAATACATAGTACAAAATACGGTAGGAAAACTTTGCCATGCCAAGAAAGCGGAATGGCAAATCCTTGATAATGAATACATTGCGGACAAAAAACGCACGAAAGGAATTACGCAAAACCTGCTCGACAGGCTCAAAACCTACAGAAATTGGCTCTTGCAAATCAAGATCATCGATCCTGCTTGCGGAAGCGGTGCTTTCCTGAACGAGGCTTTGAATTTCCTGATTGCCGAACACGCCTACATTGACGAATTGCAGGCGAAATTATTTGGCGATTCTTTGATTTTGAGTGATGTCGAAAAAAGCATTTTGGAAAATAATTTGTTTGGAGTCGATATTAATGAGGAAAGTGTGGACATTGCGAAATTGTCGCTGTGGTTGCGCACTGCTCGTCCTGAACGCAAATTGAATAATTTGAACGCCAATATTAAATGTGGAAATTCTTTGATTAGCGATCCGCAAATTGCTGGTAATCAGGCATTTGATTGGCACAAGGAATTTCCGCAGGTGTTCCAACCGTCGCCGAAGTCTTCGACTGTCGGCGAGGTTTCTCATTCGACTATCGCTGAGGGAACTTCGGCGACGGGCAAAGCCCTCGCCGACAGTTCGCAGGTGTTTCAACCCTTGCAGTTCCAACCGTCGCCGAAGTCTTCGACTGTCGGCGAGGTTTCTCATTCGACTATCGCTGAGGGAACTTCGGCGACGGGCAAAGCCCTCGCCGACAGTTCAAAAGGCTTTGATGTCGTCATTGGAAATCCTCCGTATGTGCAAATAAACGATAATATTTATACAGGATTTGAAACCCAAAAATGTGGTGATTTGTATGCTTTATTTTTTGAAAGAGGTTTACAAATTTTAAAAAATAAGGGAATATTTGGATATATTACTCCAAGTTTATTTATTAAAGGAATGCGCTATGAAAGTTTAAGGAATTTCTTAATCAATAATACAAATATCATTGAAATTACAGACCAAGGGGATAAAGTATTTGCCGAAGTTCAAATGCCGACAGCTATTACAATTTTGACAAAGGAAAAAATAGAAAACCAAAATTGGGAACAATTTAGTCCCGACAATGCCTTAGTGAGCAAAATAAATCAGAACTCTATTTTTCTACAAGATATTTCAAATATCATGAGAGGTTTAGAAATAGGGAAAGATAAAGTATATGATTTTAAGGGTAATATTCAATTTTTGACTGGTGAAGATATTTTTAGGTATGGCATTAACAATTTTAGTTCTATCAGTACCAAAATTTTTAACGAATTTAAAAAAGATAATGCTTTTTTCAAAGGAAAAAGGGTTTTAATCAGAGAAACAGGAAGTAGATTAACTTCTATTTATTTGGAAGATGAAATTACTCATCAAAATCGTAGCTTGTATTCCATTAAAATTATTGATGAAAGTTTGTTCGATCCTTTGTATATTTTAGCAATATTAAACTCTCAAGTAATCCAATTTTATTATCAAAGTAAATTTGCCGCCAACACAGATATTTTTCCAAAAATACGCATAGGACAAGTTAAACAACTTCCTATCAAAAAAATTCCTTTTTCCGATCAACAACCTTTCATCGAAAAAGCGGATTTGATGATCGATTTGAATAAGAAACTACAAAATATTTTGCAAAAATTTCAGGGCAATTTGCGAAGGGAATTTTCTTTGGAAAAACTCAATACCAAGCTCGAAAATTGGTACGAATTGGATTTTGCCGATTTTTTGAAAGAATTGGAAAAGCAAAAAATCAAACTCAAACTTTCCCAAAAAAGCGAATGGGAAGAATATTTTGCGACCGAACAGAAGAAAGCTACAGAAATTTCCGCCCAAATTCAGCAAACGGATCGGGAAATTGATGAGATGGTTTTTGATTTGTACGGTTTGAGCGCAGAGGAAAGGGAAATGATTGTAATATAGGCTTCAGCCTGTGGGCTGTTTTTTGCGCAGAGGCTGTGAAAATTTTTAGTATATACTGAAACTAAATTGGTTCTTGGTCGTAGAACGAAGTTATTGTTCGTTTTTGTGGCGAACAAGAATGTTCGCCGTCCAAAACCATTCGTTGATTGAGTATAAAACGAAAATTGGTGGCAGGGCTTAAAGCCTTGCCACCAATTCTAAAAATTGCGTGTAATATTTTGGTGTCAAATGCAGTATTACATATTTCCACCTGCGGTTACGCTGTATTTTTCAGTGATGTCCCGAACGCGTTTTTTCTTTACTTCGTTTATTTTTTTGTCCATTTCCTGTATCCATTTCTCCTCTGCATAACCACCATTTGGATAAATTTTTTCGTAGTAGATGTATTTCAGCCCCAGACTTTTGAAAACATCTACGTAAGTATCTTGGATAATCAAGAAATTGGCTGTGATATTTTTCTTCAATTCTTTCAATTCCGTTGATTCGAGCATCACCAGAGCAATCGCATTATCCATTTGTTTTTTGCCTGCTTCATCAAGGGCTATTTTTTCAGCTGCCGTCATGCTGGCAGTTGGTGAGGAAGAAGGGCTACCAAAGCGTTTGTTTTTAGAACTGCTTGGCGAACCTACTCCTTTATTAT
>JAAFHK010000005.1:0-2617 GCA_013297565.1 Cytophagales bacterium | reverse complement strand
AACTTGTCATAGCGTTGTCGTTTTTTACCGTAAAGTTGGTCGTACCAGCCTGTTCGCGTTCGGCTATTTTTCGGCGAATTTCATCTGCTTTTCGGATAGCGGCTCTATCAGCCCAGAGTTCGTCTCTGCGGTGCATAATAAAGTTTTTTTCTTCCAAATTCCATTTATCCGCTTTTTTGCCTATGTATTCCTCCCACAAAGTCTTGTTTTTAGGGTCTTTTCGTATTTTTTCCCAAACCGCAGGTTTGTTGTATGGGTCGTCCATTTTCGCACGGTTGCTCTTGCCTTGCGCCCAAGCCTCTTGGCTAAGGTTTAGAAAACCCAAAAGAAAAATGATGATATAAGTGGTAATTTTTTTCATAAACGTATAACGAATAAATGGTTATGCAAAAGTCTTATTGGTAGAAACGTACTACTGGTGACAAAGTTACACATTTTAAGCCAAATTCAACAGATTTATCTTTTTTTTATTATCTTTTCATGTACAGAAAGATTATTATTTTACAATTTTTATGATTATCTTTGCCTCAAGATACTTTAAAAGTAAGGTTTCAAACATTTAAATTCTCAAACAAACTTGGCACTAATCAAATCTATTTCGGGCATCAGGGGTACTATAGGCGGCAAAACTGGCGAAACCCTTAGCCCAATCGATGTAGTCAAATTTACAGCCGCTTATGCCAGCTGGGTAGCCGAGCATACAAATACACGCAAAATAGTGATCGGGCGCGATGCCCGCATTTCGGGCGAAATGATCAACAACTTGGTTATCAGCACTTTACAGGGCATGGGTTTTGATGTGGTGGATTTGGGACTTTCGACCACGCCTACTGTCGAAGTGGCTGTTGATCTTTGCAAAGCCGCAGGCGGGATTATTATTACCGCAAGCCATAATCCCTCGAATTGGAATGCTTTAAAACTTTTGAACGAAAAAGGAGAATTTATTTCGGCCGAAGACGGACAGAAAATTTTGGAAAAAGCCGAAACAGAAAATTTTGAATTTGTGGGGCTGAGTAAATTGGGCAGGGTAATAAAAGATGATTCTTTTTTGCAAAAGCATATTGATATGATTTGCCAATTACCTTTGGTAGATGTGGAGGCTATTCGCCATCGCAATTTCAAACTGATCATTGATGCGGTTAATTCTACAGGTGGAATTGCCGTGCCAATGCTCCTTGAAAGTTTGGGAGTTTTACAGGTCGAAAAACTTTTTTGCGAACCAGACGGGCATTTTCCGCACAATCCTGAACCTCTGCCCGAAAACCTAAACCACATTGTAAGTCGTTTGGAATCAGGCAATTACGATTTGGGAATTGTGGTCGATCCAGATGTAGATCGTCTGGCTTTGGTGTGCGAAGACGGTTCGTTTTTTGGGGAAGAGTATACTTTGGTAGCTGTGGCGGATTACGTTTTGTCCCAAAATGTGGGCAATACGGTTTCCAATCTGTCCTCAACCCAAGCCCTTCGGGATATTACCCTCAAAGCGGGGGGCGAATATTTTGCTTCGGCGGTTGGTGAGGTAAATGTGGTCAATCAAATGAAAGCCTGCAACGCCGTGATTGGTGGTGAAGGAAACGGTGGCGTGATTTATCCCGCTTTGCATTATGGGCGCGATGCTTTGGTAGGAATTGCTCTTTTCTTGACTTTTTTGGCAAAATCGGGCAAATCGGCAAAGATGCTTCGAACAAAATACCCCAATTATCATATTTCGAAAAATAAAATTGAACTCACTCCCCAGATTGACGTTGATGCGGTTATTGAGGGCATAAAACAACATTACAGCCGCCAGCTGCTTAATACGATTGATGGCTTGCGGATAGATTTTGAGCAAGAATGGGTACATCTGCGAAAATCAAATACAGAACCCATTATTCGGATTTATGCCGAGTCAAATTCACAAACTCGTGCCGATAGTTTGGCAAATAAAATGATTTCGGACATCAAAGAAATTGTTTCACAACAGTTGTGATTTCAATAGAAAGGACATTTTTTGTAGAAATAACATTTCTTTAAGAAATGTTATTTCTACTGAAACTAAATTGGTTCTGGTCGTAAAACGAAGTTCTTGTTCGTTTCTGTGGCGAACAGGAATGTTCGCCTTACAAAAGCAATTTTGATTGAGTATCTTAGTAATTTCGAAATTTTTAGACCTTTTGCTATTTTTTATGAATAATTTTTTGATAAAAATACGGTTTTATGTCCAAAAATAAGCCGAAAACGCTTGATTTAGAGCGATGTATGTCGGAAGCAGAAAAGGAACAGGCTTTAGCAAAAAATGGACTCGTTCCCAAACCAGGACATGAAACACAGCCTAAATGGGTTGCCTTAAAAGGCACAAGGAATTGTAAAAGTTTGGGCAAACCCAAATATTACTCCCATAAAGCCATTTTTACCGTAGAAAAAATTACACACGATTGGGTAAAAGAATATGAGGAAAAACCGAATGAACCAAATTCCTATGCCATTCCTGCGGACAAAATCGATGATTTTAATAAAGAGATTTTAATAAAGAGATTTTAAAAATTGGTTTTGAAAAAACCTTTAAATCATGAATAGTTTAGCATTTTATCAATTTATTACTCATCACTTTGGCGAAAACCAAAACCTTGATGAGTTA
>JAAFHK010000499.1 GCA_013297565.1 Cytophagales bacterium | reverse complement strand
CATCACGCCCATTGCGTTATGCACTTTGGCAAGATACTCTTTATTACCCGATTTTTCGGTCATCATGCGGGTTTTTGTATAGTACATCAAGGCTTGTGAGGACATATTTTTGTTGTCATACCCAAGCCCAAGATGGTAGTAACTCATTTCTTGTCCTTTTCTATATTTAATTTTTTCACTCCTCTCCAAAGACTTCTTGGCAAGCGCTATACAAGTATCAGCATTAGCCCATCTAAACTCATAAGCCATGTTTAGTAGCGCATCAATACGGACGGTATCGTGTTGGGAACTTTGATACACCTGATTGAGGCTATCGATGAGTCTTTGATTTTGGGCTTGGGCGAAAATATTTATCAAACAAAAAAGTAAAAACAGGCTAATTCGTTTCATGAACTTTTGCGGGTTTATGCACTAAAAAAGTTAGCAAGTAAAGACAGTGCTTTTTTTGAGTAAAGCTAATTTTCATTACCAAAACCCTACACCCGAATCCCGACCACCAGCACATCATCAGTTTGTTTCTGTGCGCCTTTCCATTCATCAAATTTTGCTTCCAAAATCTGTTTTTGTTTAGCCATTGGTTTTTCAGATACTCCAAAAAGCAATTCTTTGAAACGGGAAACCATAAATTTTCTGTTGTGTTCACCACCAAACTGGTCTTGGAAACCGTCTGAACAGAGATAAAGCACCAAACTTTGCGGGTTTTCAAAACCCATAAGGTTTTTTATCATAATTTCATGTTTTCGGTACAAAAAATCTACTTTTCCTCCACCACCAATTGGAATTTTATCCGCTTTTATTTCTGTAAATATTTGATTTTCAACATAATACAAAGGATTCATAGCTCCTGCATAATTTATTTTCAAACCTTGCAGGTTTTCAAAATCCGCAAGGTTTTGGTTCTCGATTGAGATTATCGAAATATCCATACCATCTTTTACCTTTCCTTCCGAATGCAAAAGTGTTTTTTCCAAAAGTGGCGAAATCAAATTAAGGATTCGGTCAGGCTGGTGAATTTCCTGATCATACACTATTTGATTCAAAATATTATTACCGATCATAGTCATAAAAGCCCCCGAAACGCCATGCCCTGTGCAGTCCGCAACAACAAGAATTTTGATGTTTTCTTTGTGCGCAAACCAATAAAAATCGCCTGAAACAATATCTCTTGGACGAAAAAATACAAAACAATCTAAAGATTTTTGCAATTCCTGTTCTTTGGGAATAATGGCGTTTTGGATTCGGAGGGCGTAGTTGATCGAGGAGAGAATATCATCACGCTGTTTGGCTACGGTAGTAACCGTAAGGTTGAGTTCCTCATTTGTCTGGTTCAGTTTGGCAGTACGTTCGCTTACTTTTTTTTCCAAAATGATATTTTGCTCTTTGACCAACTGGATAGTTTGGGCTTGTGCTTGATTTTTTTCGCTTCGCATTTGGTTGATGCGGTCGGCTAAGGCAATGGCAAAAATGACAATTTCGATCCCTGCCCCAAAAAAAGTGCTGTTTCGAGTCAGGATATTATAGGGCAATATACCTTTGATGACCATAAAATAAATGACCATAGTAGCCAATAAACTTGTCCATGCAAAAGTATAAAATCGGGCTTTTCGTTGTTTTTTGACCAGCCAAAGGTACAAAGCCAAAAATAAAAGACTAAAAGCCGTAACAAGCATCAGTACTTGGATAAGGGGCGAAAGGCTGGTATAATGCACCCAACCTGTTAGGTTGAGCAAAGGAATAAGACCAGACAAAATAAAAATTAAGGGAAAGGTCAAATACTTTGATTTGGGGGCAATTTTGGGAAAGTCTAAAAAATAAGTGGTAAAAATAATAATCAACGTAACGCTTTGCTGTCCCCAAACAAAAATATACAAATTAGTCCATTCAGTCAGTTTTTCGTGGCTAAATAAAGGATAATTATTCACATAAGTCGTTTGGAAAAGCATGGCAATCAAATAAATGATATACCAAAAATAGATTTTGTCTTTGGTGATAAGCAAAATAAAAAAATTATAGACAAACATCACCAATACCAAGCCCACAAAACCCGCTACCAAAAAATCATTCATTCTTTGGTTCTCATAGAGGGCGGCACTTGTGCCTATCTCTATAGGAATTTCTACAGGGCGGAAGGTTTCTACCCGAAAATAAACAGTTTGGACAAGCGAATCAGAATGTATAGGAAACCAAAAAAACTGCGTAGGAATAGCTTTTGAGTGAGCAGGGCGTAAAGTGCCTGTTTGGGTATTAAGTTGATAATCAGTACCTTGTAGGGTGTAATAATCTATATACCAGAGAAAAGTAGTATTAAACGCAATCCATGCTTTTTCTCCGCTAAGGTTTTGGGCATTGATTTTGAACCAAAAAACACTTCTTGTGGCTTTGTGTGTAAAAATATCTTGATCATAGCGCTCGAATTGAGCCTGCCGATCTGCCTTGAGTATGTCCGAAATCCTAAGTTTGCCTTCGGTATCTTCCAAAAAATACAATTTTTTACCCCCAAATACAATATCCGTCTGGTTTGGTAAAATAAGCCGTTCCCATACTTTTTCTTGCGCTAAGGTCAGGTTTGCCCAAAAGCAAAAAATGAACAAAAAAAGGACAAACTGCGTGGTTGGTTTCATAAAATACTATCCTAAAAATCTTTATGAAATAAACATTTTTCGACCGCCTTTGCGGGTGTTTTCACCTGCAAAGGCGGTGAGTTTGTTGCAAAATGTGTATGTTAGAACGGTTTTTAGTATCAATTCGAATCAGGGGTTTAAAATGAAACCAATAAAGAAGTAAATAGCACCGTAGGTGCTAAATCTTGGTAGAAAAACGCAAATTCCCTCCTTAAGAACGCCGTAGGCGTTAAATATAATCCGATATTTCGCCCCTACGGGGCTTTTAAAAGGAGAAAGAAATATTTTCTATTAATATTTCACGCCTACGGCGTTATGAACAGTTATTTATACTCAATCAAATGTGGTTCTGTAGGGCGAACATTCTTGTTCGCCACAAAAACGAACAAGAACTTCGTTTTACGACCAACGACCAATTTAGTTTCAGTATAGTAGCCTGTTTTCAAGCC
>JAAFHK010000497.1 GCA_013297565.1 Cytophagales bacterium | reverse complement strand
CCCTGCCCCATTCTTCGGGACAATCAAAGTGCGGGATAAAATCACAATCCATATCGAGCTTTCGGTGGAGGTGAGTTGTTAAGAATATTACTTTACTTCAACCACACCATTTATTTTTAATTTCAGGATTTCCAAACTTTCAAGTCCCTCATTATCAAAGACTTTGACTGCTATTTGGTGTTCGCCTGCTCCAAATTCGTAGGTTTGTTTGCCAAACGTATCTCGCAAAATTTCGGGTTGAAAAACAGAATTTTGGTAATTAAAATCCCAAGAAAAAAATGCTACTCCGTATTCGCTTTGGGCAGTAGCCGTAAATTCGATGGCTCTTTTATCTTTTTGCGTCCCCAAATCCTTGATTTCGATGCTCAAATTCGGTTTTTGCGAAAGCGGTAAAATTTCGCCTACTTCGACCAATTTAATAATCACATTTTCATGATTTTTCAGCCTTGCTACTTCTTGAATAGCTCCTTTTCCAAAGGAAAATGCAATAATATAACCGATAGCTTGCTTTTCTGCCTTATTTTTCTCAAAACCTGCTTTATCAAAACGCTGAATTGCCGAAAGGAAATTGTCAATGACATTTCTACCAATGTTTTCACTTTGTTTGACTTGAATCGGCTGTTTTTCTTTTGTAAAACCATCAATACCCGAATCGCCTCGTTGTTTTTTGTTCGGAATGCCACCAAACTGCTCGATAATCCACGTTTCGAACTCGAAAGGATTTTGGTTAAATAATTTTTCCCGATCATAACGATACAAAAGTGTCGTAAAAGGTTTGGCAAACATATCCGTAGATTTGCCCAAAATCTTGCCCTGTTGCAAATTTAGCCGCATTTGGGTTACATTGATCGCCTGCGTACTCTGGTCAATCCCTATCCAATTTCGGTTCAGTTTGTCCGCTACCGCAATCGTAGTCCCGCCGCCTAAAAAGCAATCCAAGACCGTATCGCCTTCGTTGCTTGCGGTATAAATGAGTCTGTGTAAAAGTTCTTCAGGTTTTTGGGTAGGGTAGCCGATCCGTTCTTCAGATTGAGAATTAAGAACAGAAATTTCCAAAACATCAGGCGGAGCAACTTTCAAAGCATCAGTTTCCCGATAAACCAATCTTGCTCCTTCTTTAGGTTTGCAATTTTGCTCAAATTTTTCCCGATTGTAAATAATATATTGAGTGATTTTATTGCCTTGACTATCTTTTACAACATTTTGATCCCAACCTTTTTGAAATTTTTTTAATTGTGATTCCGAAGGCGTAAATCCATTTCGATTAAATGTATAATTTGATGTTTTTGAATACCAAAAAATCGTATCGTGCATATTTTGAAATTGTTTGGAAACATTTGTCCATCTTCGATAGTACCAAATAACTTCGTTCCTAAAATTATTTGCCCCAAATATTTTTTCCATAATATACACTTTAATATGGGCATTGGCGTGCCAATCACAATGCAGAAATATTGATCCTGTGGGTTTTAGGATTCGGTACATTTCCTCTACGCGGTCTTTGAGCCAGCCGATATAATGATCCATGCCACCCGAAAAGCGGTCTTCGAAACTTCGAATTTCACCCTTATCACCCCACACAATTTCGTAAGTTCGGTTCGAAAAAAACGGAGGATCGATATAGATCAGATCAACGCTTTCGGAAGGCAATTTTTTCAGGACTTCGAGGCAATCCCCTGTGATAAGTTGGTTCATAGTATTTTGTAACATAGGCTTTAGCCTGTGGTGGTTTTTGGCACAGACTAAAGTCTATGCTACAAGTTTTTTTTGCGAAAGTAATAATTTTTTTGGAAAAAAGGGAAAAATAGCCCAAAACAAAACCGTAGCATAAATACTACGGCTAATGATCCGAAAAATGATCAATAGACGTAGCATTTATGCTACGGAAAAATGAAATTTCTTTAGAAAAACAGCACCGTAGGTGCGTTATCTTTGTAGCAAAAAATTACCCACGAAATAAGTAACGCCGTAGGCGTGAAATCTTTAGAAGCCATAAGATTTCACGCCTACGGCGTTTTTGAGAAAATTGGATTTGTTTTTCTACAAAGATTTCAGCCCTAAAGGGCTTTTTTGAGGGAAAAATAAGTAAGTATATTACAACATTTTCTTTCTCATAAATAAATTAACACCTTCCAAAACATTACGCACCCGTTTCCGATCATCTACTTGGTCAAATTTGCCATGTGTAGCCAAATTACGAAACCCCGCCCAAGCAGTAATGTCTTTCATATCTTGAGTATCTATCAAGTTTTTTGCTTTTAATTCTTTAGCAAAACTATCGATATTTTGTTTTTCAGGAAAAATATTGTTTTTTTCTGCTAATTTCCGTAAAAATTCCTCAAGTGATGCACCTATCAAAATAGCGGCGGCGGCGGGGTGAAAATTTTCATCTTCACACAATCTATTGGCTTGTATGAGAAAGTCATTAATAACATCTATTTGTGTGTTATATAATTCGGTTTTTTCTATATCTAAATCTAATTCTAAAAAAACTTTGATAGATTTTAAGACACCTTCTGTGAGCCAAACTCTTTGATCATCAATCAAAACTTTGTAAAATTCTGTATTTTTTCCAATATAAGTACATATAAATTGTTTGGCGGTAAAACTAAATACTTGCCAATCATATTCAGATGCACCTTTTTGAGGAATCAACTTTTGTATTTCCTCAATTTTTTTAATAAGGTCTGTTTTATTCATTTTCAATTTGAGTTTAGAATGATAAAAATAATTTTGACAAATCTACAAAAATCTTTCACTATTGATAAATAAATTCTAATTTTTCCACTTCAAACTTTGCTCCTAATTTTTCTACTCTCTTTTGACTTACTTCGATAGCTTTTTCGCTTTCATCAATCCCAATCCAATTTCGGTTCAGTTTGTCCGCTACCGCAATTGTAGTTCCGCCGCCTAAAAAACAATCCAGAACCGTATCTCCTTCGTTTGATGCCATTTGGATAATGCGTTCCAATAATTTTTCGGGTTTTTGAGTAGGGTAGCCGATGAGTTCGGATTGGTTTTGTCCAACAGGTGTAATATCTATCCAAATATTATCCGCCTCTGTGCCACTGTATCCGTC
>JAAFHK010000496.1 GCA_013297565.1 Cytophagales bacterium | reverse complement strand
CATCGTTTGTGGTGAATAAACCGAAATTACGCCTTTTTGCGGATCATCTTTAGTAGAGTAGGGGTTCATGCTCCAGTGCAAGTGCAGGGTAGGGGCTTCGTTATCGACCACCACCGCCAATTCCTTGCTTACTTCATTATTTACGTTATCTACAGCATACAAACGCATTTGTTTGCGACCGCCTTCGGCAATGCTAAACGGCTTATTCTCATAAAGCACTTCAGGATTTCCATTAATCTGGTAGGCTACTTTTTGCAAACCCGATTCTGCATCTTCGGCATTGATATAAACCAAAGTGGTACTTTGAATGAAAATGGTGTCCCTCAATTCGAATTGTGCTCCTTTCAGCGTGTAACCAATTTTGGGCGAACCCAAATCCAGAAATACCAAACTATAGCGGTCATCGAGTTTCGACCGAATTTCATTATTTACCCGATCTATAGCTCTATAAGAAATTTTATGAACTCCTTGATTTTTGTTCAAAGAAAAAGGTTCTTCGTACAGTTTTTCAGTCTGTCCGTCCATACTATAAAATACTTTTTCGACTCCTGCCATGTTATCTTCGGCATCTAAGCGGATTTTGCTTCGCCCTGATACAAAAATACGATTTCTATTTTGGTGCTGTTCGCCTTCGATGGCAGGAGTAACCACAGGAGGCGTTCGGTCGATTACGAAATTGAAATTTTTGGGTTCTTCTGTGTTCTGCAAACGATCTTTTCCAAAAAATTGCAAGCTATGTTGTTCTTCCTTAAAATTCAGAAGGCTAAAAGGGCGTGTATAAATCTGTGTAACTTGTTGGTCAAAAGCATAATAAATTTTGTCCAAACCTGCTGTTAAGTCATTGGATTTCAATGAAATAACCGAACGAGGCGAAAGGATATTTTCAAAAGCATCACCTTGCACATTTACTTCGGTTAGTGGAGCTTGGCGGTCTATACTAAAAGTAATTTCTTGCGGTTTTCCTACATTTCCAACCCGATCAACGGCATAATACTTAATTACATAATCTTTTTCTTCTTCCAAACTCAAACTTTCCGAATAGGGCTGATAGGCGGCAGAGTTCATAGAATAGTATATTTTGTCCAAGCCCGACATTTCGTCCGTAGCACTTAAACTGATTTTTACCCCCGAATTGTAATACGTTTTTCCATTAAAACTTAATTTATTTGGACTTTCCACATTTGCCTTGCAAACAGGAGCCATGCCATCGACATTAATTTCAAAAGCCACTTCTTGTTCAGAAATAGCGTGTTCGTAATCCAAATGCCTAATATAATGAATGCCATGCCCATCAAAATACATCGGAACAGCAAATTTTTGCATCTGCGGACTGCGTGTATTTTTCATGGGGTAGTTTTTCGAGCCATCAGGCGTAGGCGAAATGTTAAGATAAACAGGCAAACTCACTTGCCAAAAAATACGGTTATTTTCGTCCTGAAAAGTAGTTTTTGGGTGTTCGAGTTGGTTTTGGGCAAGCATATTTTGGCTCAAGAAACCCAAAAACAATATAAAGGCATATCTTTTCCACATAGTCATTTAGGAATTGCAAGTCGTTAAAAATTCTTTTTTTGAAAAATCAATTTTCGATCCATTTTGACTTCGAACACACAAAATTACTTTTGTACAGCGAACATTCCTGTTCGCTTCTTAACTTGTGGCGAACAAGAATGTTCGCCCTACAAACCAAAATGTACAGCGAACATTCCTGTTCGCTAATTTTACAGAAGCAAACAAGAATGTTCGCTATACAAAAATAATTTTTGGACTAATAACATTCCTTTTCGTTTGGAAAATCTTTGTTTTTTACGTCCGTAACGTAGTTTTGAACGGCATCAGTAATAACACTGTGCAGATCGGCATAGCGGCGCAAAAAGCGCGGACTAAATTCGTTGTTAATTCCCAAAAGATCATGCACCACCAAAACCTGCCCGTCTGTGTGCATTCCCGCCCCAATCCCAACGGTAGGAATCAAAAGGCTTTCGCTTACTGTTTTGGCAAATTCGGCAGGTATTTTTTCCAAAACAATCCCAAAACAGCCACATTCTTGCAAAAGAAGCGCATCGTCCAATAGTTTTTGGGCTTCGACCTCCTCCTGCGCCCGCACCGAATACGTCCCAAATTTATAGATCGACTGCGGCATAAGCCCCAGATGTCCCATGACAGGAATCCCTGCGGTCAGAATCCGCAAAACCGACTCTTTGATTTCTGCTCCGCCTTCCATTTTTACGGCATGAGCGCCTGCTTCTTTCATAATCCGAATGGCCGATTCCAAAGCCAAGCGCGAATTGCCCTGATATGTCCCAAAAGGCATATCTACGACCACTAAAGCCCTTTTTACGGCTTTTACGACCGATGAAGCGTGATAAATCATGTGTTCGAGGCTCATGGGCAAGGTTGTGTCGTTACCTGCCATAACATTCGAAGCCGAGTCGCCCACCAAAATAATATCGATTCCTGTGGCATCGATCAGGCGCGCCATCGAGTAGTCGTAGGCAGTAATCATGGCAATTTTTTCGCCTCTTTGCTTCATTTCTAACAAACGGTGCGTAGTGATTTTTTTAAGAGGCGTATTTTGATGAACCGACATGGCTTCTATGCGTTAAGGTTTGGAAAAACTTTTTGTGCAAAGATAAAAAAAGCAATTTCATGTGAAATTAATTGGCTTTATTTTACGCATTTTTTTTCAGATTTGCCAAAAGCAAAAAAAAGACGTACTTTTGCCGACTAATAAACTGTTTGACTTTTTAATGATTACGATTCACAACCTTTCCTTTTATTTCGGCAGTCGCCCTTTGTACAAAAATGCTTCTTTGCAGATCAAGCCCAAAACGAAAATAGGCTTGATTGGGGCGAATGGTACAGGAAAATCAACGCTTTTACGCCTCATTACGGGTGAATACCAACCCGATGAAGGCATTATTTCCAAAAGTTCGGATTGTACGATTGGTTTTTTGAACCAAGACCTTTTGAGTTATCAAAGTGCCGAACCAATCCTAACCGTAGCTTTGCAGGCTTTCGAACGCCAACACGAAATACAGGCACAAATAGACCAAATTTTGCACCGCATGGAAACGGATTATT
>JAAFHK010000495.1 GCA_013297565.1 Cytophagales bacterium | reverse complement strand
AAACCTCGGTAGATCAGACCGTTATTTGCATGAACGAATTTCGGGAGAAAAACAAGCAAAACGGCAAAGAAACGGTCAATATAGACGAAAAATTTGATCCTGAACTTGAGGCAATCGTTACCAAACATGGTTTTCAAAACCAACAAGTTTTCAAAATGACTTTTGCCAAAATCATGGTTTTGGGAATGTATAACGAAGAAAACGCCAAAAAAATCAAAGAAGTTACCCAACTTAATGCCGACAGTTTGGTCGAAACCAATACCAAACACGAAAACACTTCACAGGATTGGTTGGACAAAAAAATGGAAGATTTGGGCAAAAAAGCAGGCAAGGAAATGATTGGTTTTGGGCAAGAAATGGCGGGTTATCTGATCCAAGATGCGGAATATCTGATCAAATTCAGCACACCCGCAGAACGCCAGTTAGCCAAAGATCACGTAGGAAAATTGACGAAAAAAACGGCTGAATAAAAACCCATTTTACCCATGATTCTGGCTATTGATGTGTATTATACCGAAAAAGGAGCAAAAACGGTAGGAATTGGCTTCGAAAACTGGGAAGATCAAAGCCCAAGTACAACTTTTGTCGATCACAGTTCCGAAATAGCAGAATATGAATCGGGTGAATTTTACAAACGTGAATTGCCTTGTATTTTGCGGCTTTTAGATCAAATTGATTTGACTCGGCTCGATTGTATTGTTATTGATGGTTACGTAATCCTGAACGATATGGGCAAATTGGGGCTTGGAGGACATTTGTACGAAACTTTGGCACACAAAATTCCTGTTATTGGCCTAGCCAAAACCCGATTTGCCCAAAACGAAAAAAATAATAGAGAAGTGTTCAGAGGCAAAAGCCAAAAACCGCTTTGGATTACGGCGGCGGGCATGGAACTGGACGAAGTGGCTCAAAAAATCCAAGATATGCACGGCGAATACCGTCTGCCGACCCTCCTGAAATATTTAGATAGCCTGACAAAAAGTTAAACTCCTTCGTGTTGTAAAATGAACATTCTTGTTCGTTTCTGTGGCGAACAGGAATGTTCGCCTTACAAAACCATTCGTTGATCGAGTACAAACAAAAATTTTCATAAGGTTCGCAAAAAAAGTAATCTTTTGTACCTTTGTCCCAGTCGTATAAAATCCAATTTTTAAAATATCATTTTCCTATGAAATTTTTTGTAGATACAGCCAATTTGGAAGAAATAAAAGAAGCATATAGCTTGGGCGTGTTGGACGGCGTAACAACCAACCCTTCACTGATGGCAAAAGTGGGCGTAAAAGGCAATGATGCCGTGATGAAACACTACAAATCGATCTGCGAAATCGTAGATGGGGACGTAAGTGCGGAGGTGATTGCTACGGATTTTGCGGGAATGGTGCGCGAAGGCGAGGCTTTGGCGGAAATAGACCCAAAAATCGTAGTCAAAATTCCCATGATCAAAGACGGCATCAAAGCCATTCGTTATTTTTCCGATAACGGCATTAAAACGAACTGTACTTTGGTTTTTTCGGCAGGGCAGGCACTTTTGGCGGCAAAAGCTGGAGCAACTTACGTTTCTCCTTTCATCGGTCGGCTTGATGATATTGGCTTTGAGGGAGTAGATTTGATCGCCCAAATCGTCATGATTTACCAAACCTATAATTATCCTACCCAAGTGCTGGCGGCATCTATTCGGCATACTTCGCACCTGATCCGCTGTGCGGAATTGGGGGCAGATGTGGCAACTTGCCCGCTAAAAGTAATTACTGATTTGCTCAATCACCCACTTACCGACAAGGGATTGGAACAATTTTTGGCAGATGCCAAAAAAATGCAATAAATTGATTTTCAAGAAAATATCAAACTAACAGTTTTTAGAGAAACTGTTAGTTTGAATTCGAATCAGAGCTTCAAAATAAAATGTAGAAAGAAGTAAAATACTTATTTTTAACAAATTACGAAAAAAATAGCACCGTAGGTGCGAAATATTCGTAGGAAAACGCAAATTTATCCCTTAAGAACGCCGTAGGCGTGAAATATAATCCGATATTTCGCCCCTACGGGGCTTTTGGTAGGAGGAAGGAATTTTTTTCTACCAAGATTTCACGCCTACGGCGTTTCAAAAAGCCATTTCGTATTTCATTTTTGTACTCCAAATTTACATTTTTAATTGATTTTGACTGAAATGCTTATGAAAGAAATCGAAAAAATAGAATTGGATTTGCTTTTGGAGTGTATTTTTTTGCGCTACGGTTATGATTTTCGGCAGTACGCAAGGGCTTCGATGCGGCGGCGTGTGCAGGAATTTTTGGAAAGGCGCAACCATTCCAAAATCAGCGAATTGATTCCGCTTTTACTCTACGATGAAACTTTCTTTCAGGATTTAGTGCATCATTTTTCGATTACGGTAACGGAGATGTTTCGTGATCCCGATTTTTTTCATGCCTTTCGCCAAAAAATAGTCCCTATTTTACAAAAACAGCCTTTCATTAAACTGTGGCACGCAGGCTGTGCGACAGGTGAAGAAATTTATTCGGTAGCAATTGTACTTTTCGAAGAAAATTTGGCTAATAAAACGATTACGTTTGCTACGGATTTCAATAACCGAGCTTTGCATCAAGCCAAAGAAGCCATTTATGAATTGGGCTTGATCAAAAAATTTACAAAAAACTACCAAGATTCGGGCGGAAAAGGCTTTTTTTCGGATTACTACAGCGCCCAATATGAGTCGGTTATTCTGAAGCATCATCTCAAGGACAATATTACGTTTGCTCATCATAATTTGGCAAATGATGGCGTTTTTGGCGAAATGAACCTGATTATTTGTCGAAATGTGATGATTTATTTTGATAAAAATTTGCAAGAAAGGGTTTTTCGCATTTTTGATGAAAGTCTGGCGAAGGGCGGAATTTTATGTTTGGGCAGTCGAGAAAGTTTGCAGTTTTCGGGGCTTGAGGACAAATACGAAGCCATAGACGAAAAGCAGAAAATTTTTAGGAAACGATAGGAATTATGTGAGTTAGATAAAAAAATAAGCCTTTTTTTATCTATTTTTTAGTATTTTTGCATTCACCTCTTCGAATAAAGCCATGAAAACATCTT
>JAAFHK010000494.1 GCA_013297565.1 Cytophagales bacterium | reverse complement strand
CCCGCCCGTATCAGTCATAATAGCCGCATATAGACATTCAGCAGTAGCCTTATCGATCAAATCCTGTCGACCATGTGCCAAAATCATTTCATAAACCAATTCACCCGTTGCGGCGGCTTCCGTATCCCAAATTTCCCAATTTACAAAATCTTTTTTGCCTAAATGGTGATCTATAACTATTCTTATGGCTTTTGTCTTAAATATTAATTCGTGGATAGGATCACAACGTTTTGGATCGGATAAGTCCATAAAAAAAGCAATTTCAGCTTCTTCAACTTTTTGTTCTATTTGTTTTCGGGTTTTTGGATTTTTTTCATCAAACTGTAATACATCAACTTGCCCATGCATCCAATTTAAAAATTCGGGGTAATTGGTTGGCGAAATAACGGTAACTTCGTGGTTAAGTTTTTTGAGGTATGCCGCCAATCCCAAAGACGAACCCAAGGCATCTGCATCAGGTTTTTGGTGAGTGGTAATGACAATTTTTTTTGTTTGGGTTAATAAATTCCCAATTTCAGCGAATTGCTTCATAAGTGTTTTAGTTTTTGGGGTTCAAAGTACATATTTTTTTCGTACATAACAAAAAAAGGCAACCTTTTTTAATAAGGTTGCCTTTTACTTACGCTAACAAAAGATTATTTATTGCCTTTATTAGTGCCTTCGCTTGCGTCTGCAAATGCTTCTTTAGTCATACCATTGCGATACAAGAAAGATTTGTACATTTCATTGTAGGCTTCTAAGCCTCCTGAAAGTTCCAGTACTTTTTCGTAAGCACAAATTGCATCACTGAATAATTCTCTTTCTTCAAAGAAACGTGCCTCGATCAATTTGCTCAAAGCTGAAGCTTCAGCACCTGGTTCGTTGATAGTAGCCAATTCATCGTTGATTGCTTTGCCTTCTTCCAACTCCATTTTTTCGATTACGTTACCGTCAATAGCGGCAAGTTCCTCAAATTTTGAACCATCTTGACGAACAGGAACTATTTTCACGATAAACATTTTTTGATCTTTCAACTTTTCATTTTTAGCATCGATCACGATGCTTTCAGTTTTAGTTGATTGAGAATACAATACCTGATCAGCTAAGTCCGTCAAATAAACTACGTATTCTTTCACGTCATCAGATTTGATTTTTCCTTCTTTCAAAAACCATTTAATAGCAACTTTTTGCCCATAAACAGTAGAACGAGTAGGAAGAAGCACCTGAACGGATCCAAGGCTACGAGTAACCGAACCAGTTTTCTTCATGTGCTGGCTACGTGATTTTGAGGCTGTAGCTCCATTGTCTTGTGAAAGTTCGTCTGCAACCAAACTAATGTACTTATTAGCCAACGAACTTGATTTTCCCAATTTGGCAACCAAATCTTTTACTTTATAAGAACCTTTAGTTCTTAATTCAAGCGGACGACCATCTTTATACACCAAACCAAGATAATCACCAGTTACTTCTACTAATTGATCATCAGAGAGTTGTGTACCAATTTTAACGGCTTGACCACCGACTGTGTTGCTACCTTTGCTACCTACTACTTTAAAAGTGTAAGATTGGGCAGAAACTGTTACCGCCATTAGCAAAGAAAGAGCAAATACTGCGAAAATTTTTAGCTTTGTCATTTTAACAAAAGTTTGTGTGTTAGGAATAAAATACAAAATTATTGTAATAGATTATTTTGAAACATAAACAAGCATTGTTTTTGTTTTCTTATAAAGTCCGAACAGGATACTAAACAGGTTTAGACTTGCTTGTGATCTTTATACGTTTGAAGCTGTAAAATTGTTCCACTCCAACACCAATAAATAAATCCATTACATCGGCTGATAGCAAAACAGCCAAAGTAGCTAAGCCCAAATCCACTTTAATATTATAGTTGGCAAAAAGAAATATATAAATAAAACCAAAAAGCATAACCTCTACAATTTGAATTGTCTTTGATAGACCTGCGTACCACGAGTCCCACACTTTATTACGTAACATCAAGCCAAAAAGATACACATTAAAATAACAAACAATTACTGCTATAATTATATCAAATCTGATCTTTAGCCAATCCCAATCCACCATGTATTCGAGTTCATTTACATAATCACCTCTCAAAATCATGGATACGATATTGGCGTGTCCCAGCACTCCATACATATCAGGGGTCGTTCGCCCTACCAATTTGGGGTTCATAGGCGAATAATACTTATCTTCGTCCCAAGGGCGAGGAACGCCATCACCCAAAAAACCCATCAAAACTATCTTTCCTTCTATGATTCTTCGGAGTTTATCGTCCGTTATTCGTCCGCCAGCAATATCCTCAACATCAAGAAAAACAAATTTATTCAGGTTTCCATGATAATTTACCATTTCAACCGTGTTTTTTCGGGCTATTAACTTGTTATAAGCAGTCGAGTCATAAAGTCGGGCAATCTCCGCCCCAAAACTTGGCTCCATTCGCCCACTTTCCAATTTTTCTTGAACAACAAAAAGCCTCCAATTTTCAAATTTATCATTGTTTTCAGTCAAAACACTCAAAAAGCCTCTTTTGGCGTATTGGGTAAAGCGTGGCAAACAAGTCCTCAAACTATCTTTCCAAATCGTTTCGCCCGTCTTTTCATCTTCTTTTCCTTCCAAAACTGCCGATCCCAAAACCAATGTTTTTGTCTTTGAAAGGGCGGCCTCGAGCATATCATCATACAAAGGATTTTCGTGCGGTTGATCAAAGAAAATGTCAAGTCCAAGTACTTTAGGATTATACTGGTTGATAGCATCAATTTCAGTAGCAATTCCTGCCCTTGTCAAAGCCCCTATATTTACCACCACTATAGTCGAGTCTACAGGTCGATCTTTTCTATATTGGGTAAAAATAATATCTTCCGTTTGGAATGAGCCTAAAAGTTGCTCAAAAACATTCAAAAAATCCAAACCTATAGCCAAAGCGCTAATGAGCAACATTGCCCCAAAAACGGAAGCTGTACCAAATAAATTAATCCAGCTAAAAAACTTCTTACTTGTTTGATCAGCTCTCACGGTATACGTTTGGTGTTTATGAGGGCAAAACGCTGTTTGCTTATTGAAAACGTTGTTTTGCCCTAAATGTTAC
>JAAFHK010000498.1 GCA_013297565.1 Cytophagales bacterium | reverse complement strand
CATGGCACACACTGCGCAGGCATTGCGGCGGCAGTTTCGAACAACGCTAAAGGCATTGCTTCTTTTTCGCCAAGTGCTGATTTTGTGGAAGTTACCAGCATCAAAGTCCTAAACGATCAGGGTTACGGAACGCAATGGTCGATTCTCAAAGGTGTGATCAAAGCTACCGATCAAGGTGCGGCGGTCATTTCGCTTTCGCTGGGAGGTCCTGCAAGCCGTTCGCAACAAAAAGCGTATAACGAGGTTGTAAAATATGCCAATCGCGGCGGAGCAATTCTGGTCGTAGCGGCAGGAAACAGCAACGAAAACGCCAAAGATTATTCACCTGCCAATGTTGATGGCGTAATTACGGTGAGTGCTGTAGATCACGAACTCAAAAAAGCTGAATTTTCGAATTATGTAACCGATCTGAAAATGGGGATTGCGGCTCCTGGTGTGAATATTTTTTCGACTTTCCCAAATAATACGTACCGCCCTTTGAACGGCACTTCGATGGCTACGCCTTATGTAGCAGGTTTGATTGGCATTATCAAAAGTTTGAAACCCGATTTGGGTACTTCTGAAGTCTATAATCTTTTGAAAACCAAAGGAATAGATACACAGGATACGGACAAAACAGGCAAATTTATTCAGGCAGATCGAATTTTGATGCAATAAAAAATGCAGTTTATTACAAAAAAACACCATTTTTAAAAAATGGTGTTTTTTACTCCTGATTCGAATTAGCTGTGTTATTAAAGTTTATGAGTCAATTTTTGCCACACAAAGCGTATCCGTTTTTCCGTTTCTTGATACAAGCCTCAAAACTTCCCAAATTTCTCCCTTGCTTTTTTGGCTCTCCGCAAAAGCATTTCGCCAAAGCAAATCCCAATGACTGGCGTTCAATAAAATACTTTCAGATTGGAATTTTTGTTTTTTATTGCCTTTTTTGGCAAAAAAAACCATAAATCTTTCAGATTGAGATTCGTGGCGTAGCGGTTCGGCGAACATTCCAAAACGAAAAAAGGGGAAAATATCTTGCAAAAAAATAAAAGGCAACCACAACAAAATGAAAGAAAGCGCGACCGTAATTTTTACTTGAGTTTTCATTTTTTCTTGTGCTGGTTGATCATAACCCTGACTTGATTCTGATCCACCCAAGCGTTAAAATGCCTAATAATTTTGCCTTCTGGACTTATGAAATACACCACAGGTAGATTTTTGACACCATAAGCTCCCGAAATTTCCGAACCCAAATCGGCAATCATAGGAAACTTTGCTTGGTACTCTTCTCTAAAATCTGCCGAAATTTGGCGTTTTTGAGCTACATTGATCGCCAAAATTTCAAAATCTGCTCCTTTTAGATTCTCATAATAGGCTTGAGTAGCAGGAAATTCTTTTTTGCAAGCGGGACAGAAATCTGCCCAAAAATACAACATCAGCACTTTTCCTCTGTAATCCGCCAAACTGATCATTTTTCCATCGAGGTCGACAGCCCTAATTTCGGGGGCTTCTTCGCCCGCAGGAATCCCGTCTTCGGGACTTGAACAAGCCGCAAAAAGGAATAAAAACAAAAAAAACGGGTATATTTTTTTTAGCATTTTGAGAAAAACAAAAGTAAGTGAGTAGCACATGAGGCACATCATTAATTATTCAAAGAACTGAAACCGCCATCAATTGGGTAGTTGCAACCTGTAATGTAGGAGGCTTCGTCCGAACAAAGATACAAGGCTAAATGGGCTATTTCTTCAGGTTTTGCCATGCGCCCAATCGGTTGCGATTCGGAGAGTTGCTTAAACATTTCTTCTTCTTTTCCCTGATATTTTTTTGCCAAAAAACGATCTACAAAAGGCGTATGAACCCGACTGGGAGAAATGCAATTACACCGAATATTGTCCCTTAAATAATCTTTTGCTACACTCATGGTCATGGTTAGTACCGCACCTTTGCTCATCGAATAGGCAAAACGTTCGGGAATCCCAACCAAAGAAGCCACAGAAGCCAAATTGAGAATTACGCCGCCTTGTTTTTTGAGGTAGGGAATCGCAAAGTGCATACAATTATAAACGCCTTTGACATTGACCTGAAAAACCCTATCAAATTCGTATTCGCTGGTCGTTTCGACTGTCCCAACGTGCGCAATGCCTGCATTATTGACCAAGATATGGAAACCACATTTTTCATTTATTTGCTCAAAAACACTGCGTACTTCGCGCTGTGAGGACACATCACACAAAAAAGTTTCGGCTTTTCCGCCCGTTTTTCGGATTTCTGAAGCGGCTTTTTCTTCGAGTTCTTTGTTCAAACCTACCAAACAGACCATTGCCCCTTGCCCAGCAAAAAGTTGGGCGATTGCCTTCCCGATTCCGCTACTTGCACCCGTGATAACTGCCGTTTTGCCTGTAAAATCAAATAATTTCATACCTGTTTTCAAAATTAAAATCAAATTTTTTAAAAAATACTCCTTGTACTGCGGCGGCGCAAAATGACCATAATTACTACAGGCGCTCCCAAAAGAGCCGTAACCGCATTAATGGGCAAAATAGCTTGACTCGCAGGCATTTTTGCCAAAATATCACAGGCTAACATCACCACAGCCCCGCCCAAACAAGTGCTTGGGATTAGGATTCGATGATCGGAAGTGTTCAATAAACTGCGCATCAAATGCGGAACAGCTACCCCCAAAAAACCAATAGGCCCGCAAAAAGCCGTAACCACTCCCGCCAAAAGGCAGGTTGTGCCAATGATCAAAATTCGAGTTTTCTGGATAGAAAGCCCCATACTTCGGGCATAATTTTCGCCCAAAAGAAGGCTGTTTAGGGGTTTGGAAATGAAAAAAGAAAAGAAAATTCCTACAAAAACCACCAATCCCATAATCAATAATTGGCTTTCGCGCACACTCCCTAAACTCCCAAAACCCCAAATCATGTAATCTTGGATTTGTTCGGGTTGGCTAAAATGTTGCCAAATGCTTACGACCGCCGCCGTAATATGCCCAACCATCAAACCCACAATCAATAAACCTACGTGATCTTTGATCCGCACCGAAACCGCCAAGACAATGACCAAAACCACTACAGAACCCGAAATTGCGGCTAAA
>JAAFHK010000492.1 GCA_013297565.1 Cytophagales bacterium | reverse complement strand
GGTAAGCCGTTCCGAAGGTAGTCGTAATGCCTGCGACCTCCCTAAAGTTCAATTCTGTAGGAATCTGAATGACCCGATGCGCCTCTGCCAAAACTTTTTCAGCGAAACTGCCGTAACCTGTTCCCACAAAAACCCTATCGCCCAAATTTACGCCTTTTACGCCTTCCCCCAAAGCCAAAACGACACCAGCCGCTTCGCTTCCTGCCGAAAAAGGAAAAGCGGGTTTGGTTTGGTATTTTCCCTGCACCATCAAGCCGTCAGGAAAATTTACCCCACAGGCTTTTACGCCAATCAAAATTTTTCCACTTTCTACCACAGGATCGGGCAGTTCGCCCCATATTAAGTCTTCTATTTTTCCAAATTTTTCACAAATTACGGCTTTCATGTTTTGAGGAATGAATTTTAAGCGTTTAGAACAAATCAAAATTACGAAATCATATTCGAAATGCTTTTAATGGATTTGCAATATTTTTGGTAAATTTTGAAACTTCGATGCTTAGAGAAAAGAAATGTTACGAAAGATTCGTTTGTATTAAGAAATAGCTTAGTATATTTCCAAAATAAATCGAGAAATTTTTTCGTAACACGCATGAACCGATCCTTTTTATTCTCAATTTTTTCATTTCTTTTTTTCATTTTTTCGCCCCTTGTTTGGGCTCAAAATGATTTTAGTTCTGAGGATACGCTGTTTTTTAAACAAAGTGAAACAGCGGCTTGGACTTGGTTTGGCAAAATAGGAATCGACAGCACGCAGATCGAAAGTTTGGGGATTGGGACGGAATCGGGTCGGGTGATTTTGTCTTTGACCTTTCCTGATAGCGATACATGGTTGCGCTTGCGAGGTGGTTATTTGAAAGCCAATAATAGGAGTTTGGAAGAAGATATTTTGGAAAAAATTGCCTTTTGGTGCGAAATTCGGCTCGACCAGACCGAACTACAGGTTCGATCCGATGAATATTATTTACAAGCCTATTACGATTCGGCACTGAATTATGCCCTCCATTTGCAAGAAACCAAACTTCGAACTTCGAGTCGGGCTTTGTTCGTGCTTCCGCCACACCGCAAATCGGAGGGGAAAAAGTTGGACACAAAAACCACTTTAAAAGAGGCACAAAACCGTATTTTGAACACTATTCGAAAATATTACCTCAATCAAAGCACCCTTTTTTACTTGGGAACGCCCAATCTTAGCATTTCTACTTTGGGCGAAAGCAAGGCAACGGTGCGAATTAGCAACATTAAAGGGGCGGTTGTTCCTGAACTGCTCAAAATTGTGGGGCATTATGAACTCATTACGATTGGTTTGAACCTAAAATTTGATGGAACACTTATAGAATATGAGTGTGTGGTTGATGGAAAATACGGCGAAGGCATCATTTCAGAGCCACGCAACCACGAATACAGGGACATGGGCGAAAAATACAATGGTTACATAGTGGCGTATAACCGCAAATTGATGGAATATTTGAAAACTGAACTTTCCAAACAATAGATATACTGAAACTAAATTGGTACTTGGTCGTAAAACGAAGTTCTTGTTCGTTTTTGTGGCGAACAAGAATGTTCGCCGTACAAAACCATTCGTTGATTGAGTATATATTTGCGCTAAATTGCTTTTCCACTGTATCACAGGCTACGAGCCTATGATAGATAAAAATTTATATTTTTTCTTAAATTATTACCAAAAACCTTTTCTCATGAAAAAAATCTTTGCCCTTTTCGCTTTTTGGACTCTTTGGCATGGTGCTTTTGCTCAAAATAATGCCCAGAACAACGCTTTATATATGCCTTTGGATATTCAAAATCTTTATAAAAAAGGTTTTAGCCGCCAAATGAAAGGCAATCCGCCCGAAACGTATTGGCAGAACAGAGCCGATTACCAAATCAAAGCCGAACTCAACACTGAAACTCGCCTGCTGAAGGGAACGGAAAAAATTACTTATTATAACAACAGTCCTGACGTAATTAGTCAAATAGTTTTCCGAATTTATCAGGATTTATACAAAAAAGGCGTGGTGCGGTATCGGGACGTGAAACCTGCGGACATTCATGAGGGTGTCGAAATTGGCATGATTAAAGTGAATGGAAAAGAACTGCCCGAAAACTCGATAAGTAGGCAAAATACGAATATGAGCCTTGTTTTGCCCGAAAAACTCAAATCACAGGCAAATGTTACGATTGAACTTTCTTGGAGTTTCACTTTCCCAAAAGAAACCAATCTGCGGGAAGGCTATTACGGAAATGGGAGTTTTTTTGTGGCGTATTGGTATCCGCAAATTGCCGTTTATGACGATTTGGACGGTTGGGACGAACTGCCCTATACAGGCGAACAAGAATTTTACAACGATTTTAACAATTATGAAGTCGAAATTTCCGTTCCTGAAAAACAGGTAGTTTGGGCAACAGGGCTTTTACAAAACGGCAATGAAGTTTTTGAAAAAACAATTTTGGAACGAATCCAAAAAGCCCAAAATTCGGACAAGATTGTAAAAATAATTGAAAAAGCGGATTTGGAAAAAGGCAATGTTACGCAAAAAAAAGGCAAAAATTCTTGGAAATTTAAGGCGGAAAGTGTGCCAGATTTTGCCTTTGCGACCAGCCCAAACTACCTCTGGGACGCAACAAGTGTAGAAGTCGACAGGAAAACCAAACGCCGAACTTTGGTTGGGGCGGCATATAATCCAAGTTCGGCAGATTTTTATAATGTGGCTGAAATTGGGCGAAAAACCGTAGATTTCCTTTCACACGAAATGCCTGCGGTGGCGTTTCCTTATCCGCAAATCACCGTTTTCAACGGTTCGGGCGGCATGGAATTTCCTATGATGGTCAATGACGGTTCGTTTTTTCAGGCTGACGAAACCAATTATGTAACTTCGCACGAAATAGCCCACACCTATTTTCCTTTTTTGATGGGAATTAATGAAAAAAAATATTCGTGGATGGACGAGGGAATTACCCAGTTTATTCCTTACCAGTTTCAAGATCGCACACAAAACAATTTTAAACCCAAAAGTTGGGAAGCGGCGTATTTTGCCAAACAAGCAGGGCAACAAATGGAACTGCCTTTGATGATTCCGACCTATTTTCACTCAAAT
>JAAFHK010000493.1 GCA_013297565.1 Cytophagales bacterium | reverse complement strand
TATTTTTAGGGTGCATTTGACTCCGCTTAAACTTTCTACGAACGTAGATTATATGAAATTGGCGGCACAAACGCCAGGTTTTGCGGGCGCTGAAATTGCCAACGTTTGTAATGAAGCGGCATTGATTGCGGCGCGAAGGGACAAAACCGAAGTTGATATGCAGGATTTTCAAGATGCGATTGACAGGGTAATTGGCGGTTTGGAAAAGAAAAATAAATTGATTTCGCCCGAAGAAAAAGGCATTGTAGCGTATCATGAAGCAGGACACGCTGTGGTTGGCTGGTTTTTGGAACACACCGATCCTATAGTGAAGGTCAGTATTGTGCCAAGAGGTATTGCGGCTTTGGGTTATGCCCAATATTTGCCACGTGAGCAGTTTATCTACCGCACCGAACAACTTTTTGATGATATGTGCGCTTTGTATGGCGGTCGAGTAGCGGAAGATATTATTTTTGGAAAAATATCGACAGGGGCTTTGAGTGATTTGGAACGCATTACCAAAATTGCGTACAGCATTGTGGCGGTTTATGGCATGAACGAACGCATTGGGCATCTTTCGTTTTATGATCCCAAACGTTCGGAATTTGCGGACAAACCCTATTCGGAAGCGACTGCTCAACTCATAGACCAAGAAGTGAAAAAAATGGTAGATAAAGCCTACCAACACACCAAAGATTTACTTTTGGAACGCCGAAAAGAATTGGAAATCATAGCCCAAGAATTGTTGAAAAAAGAGGTAATTTTCCAATCCGACATCGAAACTTTGATAGGAAAACGCCCTTTTGAAAAACCAACCAATTACGAGGTCTATCGAAACGGTCAGTTGCAAAAACAACAAGCCGAAAAAGCATTGGCAGAGTCCAATCCGCAATAAGTTTTTTGGTTTTTAAACAAAAAGCCCTAATTTTAACAAATTAGGGCTTTTTTGTTTGGATTTGTTTCTAATTTTTGAGAATAGGATTTGGGATTTATAGCGTATTTTTTAAACCAAAAACAGAAATAAGGCATGACAACTCTAATGAAATCAGCTTTAGCTAAATGATGATCGAGTTCAATACTATGAAAGCGCTCAAGGGCTTGAGCCGAGAGGTGATGGAATACAAATGGAAGGAGGAGTGAAAAAAATTTCAATTAATTTTAGGACTTACGCATTTTTTAAAACTAACAGTTCTTAAAGAACTGTTAGTTTTAAAAAATGCGTAAGTCCTAAACCTATTCCGAAAAACAAAAAAGCCGTTAAAATAGGAATAAGTATCAATAAACGATTGTGTTTTTTCTTGATCACTTGTAAATCGTTTTCATTTTTTCTATAATAACAATCACGTCTGCATCAAAAGAAATTGATCAAATATCATTTCGATGTTCCGTAGGAACTAAATTTTCAGTTCCTACGGAACATCGAAACAAGGGGATCAAGATTTCTACCAATATATAAGTCCTAAAGGACTATGAATTATTAGTAAAAACCTCATTTTTAAGTGCGATTAACCTGATTAAATATGGAAGAAATGAATTTAACGCAAAAAATTGGCAATAAACTACGTCTTTTGCGGACTGAAAAAGGGCTAAGACAAGAGGATATGGCTGAAAAATTAAATTTATCAGTGTCGGCGTATGCCAAATTGGAAAGAGGAGAAACAGATATTACTTTATCGAGAATAGAACAAATAGCGGGATATTACGGATTGAAAGCCTTAGAAATGATTAATATGGAGAAAAAATCGGATTTTGCTTTTAATAATACCAATCAAAGTACATTTTATCAAGGTTCTTTTGCCACTGTTCCCAATATTTTAGAAGAAATTAATTTGCTTAAAAACCACACCGCTACTTTAGACTCCGCCCTCAATCGTGCTTTGCTCCGCATCGAAACCTTCGAAAAGAAACAGAAAAAAGGGGTTTGATAGGATATTTTATATTTTTGCTTTTACAACCTTTCATTTCTCTAACCATGGCAAAAGTAGTTCCTAATCCTTTTGGCAAAAAAGGAGGTTTAAAACATCAGTCAAAAGTTCGTGAGGTCGTAGAAGATATGCTTGAGGAAAACCTCAACACTGTCGAGGAGTTCCTTGTTCCTACACCTGAAGGTTCGAAAAGCAAGCGTTTTGTTGATGTAGCGGGACTTGATGATAACCAAGATTTGATCAAACTCGCACAAGTAGGCAAGACGAATGCCAAAGGCAAACCTGTAAAAAGGGAACGAGAGGCTATCGAAGATATCGAAAAAGCAACAAATAAAACCGTTAATTTTGAATATTATGAAGAAAAAAACACAAAATAAACAAATCCATTTCTATTTGGGTGAAGAAGATGAGCAAATGATTGCAGCATATTTGCAGGAACGAGGTTATGTCGTGCTTGCCTATGCCAATACGCAAAATGCACCTTTAATCTGCGAAAACTTAACCGATCAAACAGATTTTTCGGTAGCATGGCGAAAATTTTGGGCATTAGAAACGTTGTTATCGGAAGTAAAAATGGTTTTTAACGAAAAAAGAAATTTGTATTTCGTTGATAATCTGTATTCGCCTACTATCGAGTGGCAAAGAAGTATTTGGCTTAAAGAAAACAATACGGTTTCGAGAGGGCGTATCTATTACCAAACAGGTTTCTATACCGAAAATGGTGAATGGATTGAGAAAAACCCACTTTTTGGGCAATCTGCTACCCAAATATTTCAATGGTTCAAGAAAAATTTTACGAAATCCGAATTGGCACATGGCAATTATGTCGGGCTTTCGGCTTTGGCACTTGCCCAAGAAGGCGGAATTTTGAAAGCATTTTAGTTTCTTACTTCCACCTTCTTTTCGCCTATTTTTTCCCATTCCCAAAAACCCTGTATTGCCAAACCCAAAAGCAAAACGTACAAAAAACAGGTCAAATAAAGGTCTTTTTGGTAATACATAAAAATATAGACAAGGTTTGCCACGATCCACAAAAGCCAATTTTCGAGTTTTTTGCGTGCCAAAAGCCATTGGGCGATCACACTCAACACAGTTGTAAAAGCATCGGGATAGGCAAAAGAAGGATTGAAAAAACTCAAAATAAAACCCAGCAAAACCGTTCCTACCAAAATAATTCCCGCCAAAAACCAT
>JAAFHK010000491.1 GCA_013297565.1 Cytophagales bacterium | reverse complement strand
TTTTTTTAATAAATATCCCTGAACTGCTTTCGCCCGTTTTTCCGACAAAAGCAAATTTGCTTTCGATTCGCCTACGTTATCCGTATGTCCCCCAATTTCGATTTTTATTTCTTTATTTTGTTCCAAAAAAAAGGCTAACTGATCCAATTCAGCAGAAGAATTATCTTTCAAAACCGCTAAACCTGTTTCAAAATAGACATTTTTTAGAATCAGTGTAGCATTTTGTTCTATTTTTTTGAGTTGCAAATCCCATCGAATCGAATCGTTTGTTTTATCGATATTAAATAAAATTCTTTCATAAAAATAACCCTTCGAGTTACACTCTAACCAATACTTCCCCTCTATTTTGTCCATTTTTAAGGCAAAAAAACCATCTTTCCAACTGCTTCCTTCTTCCCCTGTTTTACCTTTTTCTAAAGCCGCAACACGAATAGTCGCAGAAATAGCTTCGTTCGAATAGGCATTACGCACCGTCCCTCGCACCCAAAAATTTTCATCTGCTGAGGCAGGCTCTACGGGCAAAGCGTGGTTAATATAATAATTGCGAATATTTACTTTTGGGCGCTTTTGAGTAATTTGTAAAGTCCAGTTTTCTTCATAAATAATCCTGTTATGACTAAAAACGCTAATTTTCATGGCTTGATGAACAGGAATTAACGTTTCATAACGCCCTTCTGGATCAGTGAGGGTTTCTAAGGTAAAACCACGCAATTCGAAACGCAAACGGCAGCCTGCCACGGGCTTATGATCGGCTCTATTGAGTACCCTGCCTTGTAGCTTGAGCTTCGAAAAAGTCCAAAATTTATAAATATCCTCTAATCCTTTCCCACCCAAACGATTCGAACTCAAATAACCAAAATCACCTTCGGAAATAAACGAAAGTTCATCATAGACGGAATTAAGAGGAAAACCCATATTTTCGGGCATATTCCAACGGTTTTGCGCACTGTCAAAAGAAGTTTGGAAAACATCAAGCCCTCCCATACTCCTATGCCCTTCGGAACTAAAATACAAAACATTCTTGTTTTTGTCCCAAAAAGGGCTTATTTCGTTTTCTTTTGTATTTAGTTCTTTAAGCGGTATAGGTTTTGACCATTTTTCGTCTTTTTTTTCGATCTCGAATAGGTCAAAATCCATTTGTTCGAGAGGCGGACGCGCCGAAAAAATGATTTTTTCAAGACCATTTTTTTCATCTTTCAAATAACAAGCCGAAGAAATACCAGTCAGTTTATCACTAATGATCTGCGGTGCAGACCATCTTCCATTTTGTAATTGGCTTATTTTCAGCTTTTTGTCTTCCAAAAGTAGCAGTTCTCTGTCCTTACTAAGCCATTGCAAGCCTACAGTTTGGGGCGAAAAATGCGGAGCAAAAACTTGCGGATTTTCCCAAATTCGACTTTGGTTTTCCTGCGAAAAGAGTAATTCATTTTTGGCTTCGGTTTTTTCCAACCAATTTTCGAGCAGGCTTCCTGACAAGCGATTAAAACCTAATTTGCGAGGTTGAAAACTGGGCATTGCCCCAAATTCGGAATTTTCGCTGTTTATTGCTCCTTGTAAGGTTTCAAGGCTGTAATCGTGGCGTACATACGAACCTATATGAACTGCATTTTCGCAATATTTTCGTAGTTTTTCGGCTTCTTTTCGTTTTTTTCCGCCTTTTTCTACATATTTATTCAGAAAAAATAAGCTACTATTAAATTTTTCCAATAAATAACAGTTCTTTCCATACCAAAAATCAAAATCTTCGTACTGATCTTGTTTTGTTTCATGAAGTTTTTTCAATAATAGAAAGGATTTTTCAGGTTTTTGGGTTTCAATATATCCCAAAGACAAGTAAAACAAGGCTAAATGCTGGGTACTATCGTCCCTGATCCAATCCTCTAAAATGGGCAAGGCACGCGCATAGTATTTATTGTCAAGCAAATATCGAATTTGCTCATAATCACGGACTTCTTGAGCCAAAAGACTGTTTTTTGTTCCTAAAAAAGAAAAACACAATAGTAAAAGAATAATTTTTTTCATGTGTAGTTTTAAAAATTTGGCAAAAAAATAACATTTCTTCTAAGAAATGTTATTTTTGTTTTTGTTTCTGACTAAAATTCTAAGATTTTGATTTCGGTTCTACGGTTCAGCTGGTGATCTGGTTCGCTACAAGGCTTGTTGTCGGGGCAGTCCGCAGCCAATTTGTATTCTCCAAAATGCTCGATTTGGAAACGGCTTGGGTCGATTCCCCGATCCACTAAATATTGTAAGGCAGATTGCACCCTTCGCTGCGAAAGCCAGACGTTATACTTGAAACTGGCGCGTGAATCTGTATGTGCCGAAAGCAAAAGCCGCATTCTTGGGTTTGCTTTCAAAGTTTCCAAAACCTCATTCAAGGTTTTGGCGGCATCACGCCTGATGTTATATTTATCAAAATCATAATACACATTTTTGATAGCAATAATTTCGGGTTTTGGGTCTTCCTCTATCACAGGCGGCTGATCGGGTTCGAGATAAATCCTAACCGTATCTCCGTTTTTGAGTTTTAGAACCGAGTCTTCCAAAAGATTGAGCTTTCCGTCCGAAAAGCCCGATTTTGTGCCAATAATATTATAACCTGTATTTAAAGAAATTTTAAACCGAGCTGTGCAAGGATTGTCTTTAACAAAAATTACATTTCTTGTCGAGGGCGTTTCGTTTAGTCTGGTATCGACTTCGCAAAGCGGTTGGTTTGTTTTTTTGTTATAAGCAATCAGGATCAGTTCTTTAGGCTTTATTCGGAAAAAATAAATGTCGTCATCGCCTAGTCCCCCTGCCCTATTGGAGCTAAAATAACCAATGCCTTGCTGGTCGTCTATAATCAACCCAAAATCGTCCTGCACCGTATTGATTGGCGCACCCATATTTTCGGGTTTTACGAATTTTCCATTTACGTTTTTTGCTATAAACAAATCCAAACCGCCCAAACCTGTTAGCCCATTTGAGGAATAGTACAGATCGTTGTTGTGGTCAAGAAAAGGGAACATTTCATTGCCCGTAGTATTTATGTCCTTACCCAAGTTTTCGGGTTCAGACCATTTTCCGTTTTCATAGCGGCATCGGAAAATATCCGTTCC
>JAAFHK010000490.1 GCA_013297565.1 Cytophagales bacterium | reverse complement strand
GCGAGCAACTTTTTATCGTTTCGAAGGAAATCCAATAGGCTATATGATTATTGTGGGACCCAGTATGCAAAGTAATAATAATACATTTATTACCAATTATCCCGCTGAAAGCTATAAAAAGAAAAGAATGGTTGCAAATCTCACAAAGGATAATTTAATAGAGATGTCAATATATTTGTCGGTTAGGCATTGTGTTAATTCGACTTGGATCAATAATCGAGATCAATTTCTATTCCCAAATAAGAAATGGGGAAAAGATAAAGAATTTCAAAACGATTGCGTGGCTTTTGCACTTTTTCATGGACAAAATAAAATTTCTTCTAAAAAAGGCATAAATCATTGGATTCCTTTTACTGAAGACGAGGTAGATGCCCAAGATAATTTTGACAGTAATTTTATGACAGATTTCATAACGGGTAAAGTCAAAGATGAACCTTCAAATGAAATGTTTGAGAAGAAAAAAACAAGCAAAAAGATACCTTTGGAATTTTCGGCGGAATCAATGGCGGTTTTTGCAGCGGGGCTTGCCCTTTGGAAATATTATCATTTGACAATCAATAATCTTGAATATTGGATGCCAAAAGGTGATGTAAATGCTTCGCTGTACGATATTCGGGAGTATTTTCAAGGACGAAACGAAAAAGGGAGAATGAACTCCAATAGTGAAGACGAAACTTACGCAAAATTGATGGCGGATTTGCGGAATAAATTACAAATTTTGGCAAAGAAAATCGAGCCGAAGGTCTATGAATATGGGTTTTTGAGGGAATGAAAATAAAAAATACCATTTTTTAAAAATGGTATTTTTTATTTTTAAAAAGACTTAACGCTGAGCCAGTATTTTTTGGAAGCGGGTTTTATCTTTAAATAGTTCGACTGCCGTTTTGATTTCGAGATCGTCATCAAAAGTGGCTTCGATAGTGCCTCTTTCAAGGAAATAATGAGCAACGATTTCTTTTTCGAGTATTTCCTTGATTTCAGGCTTAAATTTCTGCAAATCAGCCTCTTTGTTGTGCATGACTTTGGTTTTCAGGCTTTGGATTTGGGATTTAATATCTTCATAATATTTCTCCTCTTTCGCCGAATTTTCCAACTGCACAATGGTTTGCTCCACTTTGGTATCATAATCGTATTCTTTGCCTATCAACCATTTTACAAAATCTTGATACTCCACTTCGGTTAGTTCGAATCCTTTGGCAGATTTGACACTTGGATTTTTGCTGGCATAATAAACCGCATAATCAAACAAAAAGCCTTTATTTTCCAAACTATTCACAATAGGGGCGTTGTTGGTTTTGGCAACTTCGATGTCGGGTTTTACGCCGCCGCCATCATAAACGATTCGACCATTTTTGGTTTTGAACGGAACACGCAAAGAATCTGGCGTTTTGCCTACGCTACCGTCAGGATTTCGGTGGCTATAATCGAGGGCTTGGATACAGCGACCGCTTGGAATGTAATATTTGGCAACCGTAACTTTGAGTTTGGAATTATAAGTAAGTGAACGGGTTGCCTGTACCAAACCTTTACCATAACTATTTTGCCCAACCACTACGCCCCGATCATAGTCTTGGATTACACCTGTAACAATTTCCGCCGCCGAAGCACTGTTCGAATTGGTCAGAACGATCAGCGGAATATCCGTATCGACCGCCGAATTAAGCGCCAAATATTGTTTGTTCCATTCTTTAACTTTGCCTTTGGTGCTTACTACTTCGCTACCTTTAGGAATAAAAATATTGGAAATATTGATAGCCTCACTCAAAAGCCCACCAGGATTGCCTCGCAAATCAAGGATAATATTTTTTGCTCCTTTTTCTTTGAGTTGGTTCAAAGCATCTTTTACTTCTTTGCTGGCATTATTGGTGAAATCTGTCAGGGCGATCATGCCCACATCTTCGGTAACCATGCCAAAATAAGGAACGTTTGGAATGGTAATTTTTTCACGAATGAGTTGCAATTCAAGCGGTTTATCATTTCCTAAGCGTTTGATAGTGAGGCTAATAGGTGTTCCTGCTTGCCCTTTTAGGAAGGTACTAATTTCCGATGAATTTTTTTCGGTAATGTCTTTGCCATCAATTTTTAGGATTTCATCGCCTATTTTGACACCCGAACGGTGCGCAATGTAACCTTCGAAAGGCATAACAATCGTGGCTTTTTTGTTCTTATTCACAACCGTAGCCCCTATGCCCGCATATTCGCCTGTGGTCATGGTTCTATAATTCTCGATTTGTTCTTCGGGAATATAGTTTGTGTAAGGATCAAGGGATTTGAGCATCGAAACGATGCCCGTTTCGATCAGGGTAGTCGGATTGACTTCATCGACATAATACGTATTCACTTCTTTGTAAAGTGTGGCGAAAATGTCAAGGTTTTTGAGAATAGCAAAATACTTGTCGTTCGGTTCTTTGAAAGCGAAAAACGAAACGAACAAAACCATGCCAAGTAGAAAAAGCGTGATACGTTTCATAAGATATAAAAAATGGGTAAAATATTCTTGGGAGTAGAAAAATACAATTCAGGTAATATCTCTACAGACGTGAATTGGTTTGATAAAGTTAAGATAAAATTTTCGAATTAACAAAATTTTTGTTTGATTGTGTAATATTGTCTTTTGGCTTGAATATGAGGGATTTAGAAAAATCGAAAACCCTGAAAATGATATTCGTTTGCGAGGACAAGAAACAACACACCACTGAAAAATCGTTCGTGCAGACACGAACAAGGGCAGTGGGTAGTCATTGATTTGATTATTTTTTATCACTACTAAATAACCTAAATCCTAAAATACACTTTGTCCCAATAAGATATCTTGGAAATAATTTTTCAAATACAAGTGGAAATAAAAATCGACTAAACGTACCTTATAGAAAAAAGAAGATTCACCCTCAACTTTCAGGATAAATTCTTGTTCAGATAGATGACTGATAACCTTATCTTTATCGGCACATCTAAAATGTCCATTTGAATATTTTGTAACTATACTATACTAAAAACCTTTTCAAATTACACTTTATTTTGTATTTTTGTAAAAAAAACTTATGATACGAATACACTTAACGGAGGCAGAAAATGCAGAATTACAAGCCTTAAAAAAAGGGCATTCGAACC
>JAAFHK010000049.1 GCA_013297565.1 Cytophagales bacterium | reverse complement strand
ATTTACACCAATCGAGGAGTTTTCAAAAATCGATTGTTTTTCCGATTTGGCGCTACTTTTATCAATCAAAGGAATCAATTCCTCAAAATCTGTATCCGTTTGGTTAATCCAATTTCCTTTCGAATCAGGTCTGATTCGTTCAAAATCAAGGTCTTGGAATTTATTTTCCTTCAAAAATTGGATTTTTTCCTTGCCTGTCAAATGATCGCCAATGTTGCAATAATAAATTCGGGCTTGGCTTGCTTTCTTTTCCAAATTTTCATTTTTTACAAAAAACGCCAAACTTACGCCTGTCATAATATTGAATACATTTCCGCCTTGTTTGGAATCGTTTGCTCGCACATCTCCTTGTAAATCAAGCAAATAAATATCCGAAAACTCCCGCCCGACTATTTTCCTGAAGCCGTCAAAGGTTCGAGAATCGATAAAACTCCGATTGGTAACAAAGGCAATCATGCCCTTCGAATCGATCCTGTCCATCGCCCAACGGTAAAAACGCACATACATATCGTACAATTTGGTTTTTTGCGCCGCACTTTCTTTGACAAAAGTAGCCTTGATTCTTTGGTCAATTTGCTGATAAGGGCGGTTTTTGTTGTTGTCGTTTTCGTTTTGCTGGTTCGCATTGTAAGGCGGATTGCCAATAATAACGGTTAAAGATTTTTCGTTTTGGTTCTTGATTCGGCGCGTATTTTCCTCGCTTATGCTGAAAATATCGCCCGTAGTTTCGTAACCCGACTGTTCGCCTCGCCAACCTTTGTTCATGCCCGCCAAATTGTCCAAAGTATCCACCCAACACAGATTCTCGAAATTTTCATATTTCCCCATTTTTTGGTTATAAATATATTCAATATTCAGATTGGCAATATAATAGGGCAAAATAGAGAGTTCGTTGGCATGAATTTCGTTTTGAAATTTGTACAAAAGATTTTGCGGTGGCAAATAGTCGATCAGGTCTGTAATAAAAGTGCCTGTTCCCGTCGCAGGATCGAGGATTTCAACGCCTTTGTCCGATAAAATTTTTCCAAAATGTTTTTCTAAAAGTTGATCCGTAGTTTCGATCATGAAGCGCACAATTTCCGATGGCGTATAAACAATGCCGAGTCTGTCCGCCCCTTTTGGGTTATATGCCTGATAAAAACTTTCATAAATGGACTTCAAAAAATCCTGTTTTTCATGATGATCCTGTAGCACAATGGCTTGGGCTTGGATCACTTTGTAATAAGGCTTGATGGCGTTCAGCGTTTGCCGTTTCAAATCCCCCACAAAAAAGGTTTTTTCGAGGCGAATCAGGGCTTGGGCAACATTATTTTCTTCGTGGTATTGCGAATTGTCAAAAATACTCCTAAAAATTTCTTCAGTTAAAATATGTTGAATAATCATTTCATCAATATCCGTTTTTTGGATTTGCGGATTGATCGAACGCTTGCAAAGATTGAAAAAACTTCCGTATTCGGCTTCAAAATCGGCATTTCCTGCTTTTTTTGCAATCATTTCCTTCAAAACTTTCGCAATATCAGGCAGATCACGTTTGAAAATGAGCAAAGCCTCCCGAAAATTGCGGGCTTCTTCTCTCTCGAAAGCCACAAATTTTGTCAAAAGTTTTTGCAAAATTCGAGCATCGGTCATGTCGTAGTGTTCCCAAATTCCATTTCGGATCAAAACCGCTTTTTCGGGCGTTTGAACCAATAAATTATCCGTAGGGTAGCCAATGTTAATTTTGTGTTTGATCTCCTTTTCGAGGTCGTCTTGCGAGTCTTTTGCCTCCCAATAGCCGTAACGAAACCTAAAAGCATCGATCAGTACGCCATCGGGTTGCTTTTGCAAATTCGGCAATTTGATTTCATCAACCAAGCGCAAATGGCGTTCTTTTGCCGCTTCGTCGAGCAGATTGGCAAAAAAACGCCGCGTAGAAAGTTCCTTTTTCGAACCCGAAAAACTTTGTGCTTCGTGCAGTTCCTTGTAATATTGGCTAATGCGCGCAAGTGAAATCATGGTTTTTAAGATAAAGGTTCTTCCTCCACCTGCAACTGCTTTTCGTACAGTTCTTTGTACGTACCGTTTTGTGCCAAAAGTGCTTCGTGAGTGCCTTGCTCAATGATTCGCCCTTCGTCAAGCACAAAAATCTTGTCGGCAAGTTTGGCAGAGGAAACCCTGTGCGAAATAATGACCGAAGTTCGATCTTTCATGATCCGTTGCAAATTGTTCAAAATAATATTTTCGGTTTTGGTATCGACCGCCGAAAGGCAATCATCAAGAATCAAGATTTTAGGATTTCGTCCCAAAGCCCTTGCTATCGAAACCCGCTGTTTTTGCCCGCCCGAAAGCGTAATTCCTCGTTCTCCCAAAACTGTATCAAATTTGTGTTCGAAACGTTCGACATTTTCGGTCAAATCGGCATCTCTTGAGGCTTGCAAAATTTCATCTTCGGTCATATTTTCATTTCCAAAAGCAATGTTGTTGCGAATAGTATCCGAAAAAAGGAAAACATCTTGTGGCACATAACCCATTTGCGAACGCAAATGCGTAAGGCGATAATCTTTGATATTATGCCCATCGACCAGAATTTCGCCTTCCGAAACATCATACATTCGGCAAATCAGGTTCGCCAAAGTGCTTTTTCCCGATCCTGTAGTCCCCAAAATTGCCACTGCTTGCCCGCTTTCGATCTCAAAATCAATCTTTTCCAAAGCCCGAATCCCCGAATCGGGGTAATCAAAAGTTACATTTCGGAAGGCTATTTTTCCCTCGATAGGCGTTTCCAAATTCCGAGTCGAAACAATGTCGTTTTTGATTTTCAAAAATTCATTAATGCGCTTTTGCGAAGCATCGGCGCGTTGGGTGATCGAGGAAATCCAGCCCAAAGAAGCTACAGGCCAGGTCAAAAGATTGACATAAATCACAAATTCGGCAATATTTCCTGTAGTAATTGCCCCATTCATAACTTCTACTCCGCCAATATAAACCGTAAAAATGGTGCTTAGACCGATCAAAGTCATAATCAAAGGCAAAAACAAGGCATTGACTTTCGCCAAATCCAAAGCCCGATCCCGATAATTGACGCTTTCTGCGTGAAACTGTTGGCTCGAATCGTCCTCTCGCACAAAGGCTTTGAGAACACGAATCCCTGAAAACGCCTCTTGCACAAAGGTCGACATATTGGAAAGGCTTTTTTGGATACGTTCCGAACGGCTGTGAATAATATTATTGACGTAATAAATACTAAACGAAAGGATCGGCAAGGGCAAAAGCGAATAAATGGTAAGTTTAACATTGATTGAGAGCATATAACTTACTATAATGATAAAAGTTATGAGCATATTCATACCATACATCACGGCAGGACCAATGTACATACGCACATGGCTTACGTCTTCGGAAATGCGCGCCATGAGATCGCCTGTGTTGTTGCGGCGATAAAAACTCAAAGGCAAGGATTGATAATGTTCGTAAATTTCATTTTTGAGGTCATATTCGATGTGTCGGGACATCACAATCAGGGTTTGGCGGGTAAGAAACAAGAAAAAACCGCGCACCAAAGCCATAACGACCATCATAATTCCGTACAAAAATACAGCATACCCAAAGAGATCATAGACCTGTGTTTCCTGTGCTTCAAAACCTTTGAAAAGGGCGGTAACTTTCAGCGTATCACTCACCAAATCAAAGGAATATCGCACTAATTGGGCGGGAATGATCACAAAAATGTTGGACAGGACAACGCAAATTGTCCCCCAAAACCAAAACCATTTGTATTTATAAAAATACTTATTAATGTGCCGTAATTCTTTCACTGTGTTATTTTAATTTGAAGGATTACTAAAAAGATGCGCTATATCCAATATCTTTCCCCCTACAAAACTACATTTTTTATCCGTATGTTTGCACATATCTTGCCTTTTATTGCCTAAAATTCTCTATTTTTGTCTAAAACTGTCTTTTTTTCCACTCAATTTTTGGATTAAAAAGATAGGACAAAAGCCACATAAAATTGAAAACCCATGTATAAATTTCGTAAAAAGGAAAAAACAGCAAATAAAAAGGCTTGCCAATTCGGAAACTGTAAGAAACCAAAATACTAAAATCAAATACGGTTTTGGTACAAAGCAAGAACCAAAATAGCCCTTTTTGAACAAAAAAAGCCAAAACAAGCAAGGGCAAAAATGCCAAAACCAACACAGCAAAAAGTTTCCAAAACCATCGAATTTTGATTGCTCCTTTGAGCCAGCGTTTGCGTTGAGCCAATAATTCTTTTAAATTGGGCAAGGCATGGGTTTGCGCCAAGATTTCTTTTTGGCAAATATGCTTGAAAGAAAAGCCTTTTTGCAAGACCGCCTCAAAAAGCGCAAAATCTTCGGTTACAGAAAAAGGCAATTCAGCATAACCGCCTGTCGCCCAGTACGCCTCTCGGCTGATCAGCATATTATTGCCCATGGCAGTAAGCGGAACGCCCATAACTGCCTGAAAATGAATAAGTCCCAAACCCAAAAGCCAATCCAAATGTTGCATAATTCCTAAAAATCCTTCGGGACGAACCAAAGTAAAACCCGTAATAATGCCTGTTTTGGGCGAAAGATGCGGCATAAAACCCTTGATCCAAGTGGGCGGGACTTCAGTATCGGCATCAGTGATGAGAAAAAAATCCCCGCTTGCTTTTTGGGCTAATTGTGCCAAAACATTCGCCTTTCCCTTTGCCTCTCCCCTATTTTCGGTAATATTGACAAGGTGAAAATGCGGTTTTTGCGCAATAAAATCGGCAATAATTTCTGCTGTCTGGTCTGTCGACTGGTCGTTTCCTACCCAAATTTCCAAGTTTTCTCTCGGATAATCGAGGCGTTCGAGGGCTTGCAAACAGCCTAAAATATATTTTTCTTCATTTCGGGCGGCTACCAAAATACTTATTTTATTTTGTAACATAGACTCGTAGCCTGTGAATGTATTGGTTTTCAATAAGTTGCAAAATAAGCACTATGACAAATGTTTTTGTAACATAGGCTTTAGCCTGTGGGTAATTAAATCATTGATAATCAAGCAATCACAGGCTAAAGCCTATGATACACTTATACAAATACTTTTGTACAAGTGCTTAATCACAGGCTACGAGTCTATGTTACAAATTTTTTTGCTAAAATAGGATTTCCTGTTAAGAAATAGTAAGTTTGGAATCAGAAATTTTACAAAAAAATGCAATACATTATCGCTTTGGATCAAGGAACAACGAGTTCGAGGGCTTTACTTTTCGATCAGTTGGGCAATTTCGTGGGTTTGGCGCAAGCGGAGTTTCGTCAAATTTTTCCTCAAAAGGAATGGGTCGAACACAACCCGAATGAAATTTGGGAAAGTCAAATGACTGTTTTTGAGCAACTTATCAAAGAACATCACATCAAAGCGCAATATATCAGCGGCATAGGGCTAACCAACCAGCGTGAAACCACGATTATTTGGGACAAAAACACAGGCGAACCGATCTATAACGCTTTGGTGTGGCAGGACAAACGCACAAACGACATTTGCGAACGATGGAAAAAAGGCGAATGGAGTGAAAAAGTACGCCAAAAAACGGGCTTGGTGATCGATTCTTATTTTTCTGCCTCAAAAATTCGTTGGTTACTTGACAATATTCCACAGGCTCGAGAAAAGGCTGAAAAAGGAGATTTACTTTTTGGGACGGTTGATACATGGCTTATTTGGAAGATGACGAAGGGCAAGGTTCATGCCACCGATTACTCGAATGCTTCACGAACTATGTTGTTCAATATCAAGGATTTATGCTGGGATTCAGAACTTTTGAACTATTTCGAAATCCCTGAAAATATACTGCCTGAAGTTCGCAATTCGGTTGATTTTTATGGAAATTTTCGTTACCAAGAAACCAATATTCCAATTTTGGGTGTAGCGGGCGACCAGCAAGCGGCGCTTTTTGGGCAAACTTGTTGGCAGGCGGGAACGGCAAAAAATACCTACGGAACAGGCTGTTTTATGCTGATCAATACGGGCGACAAATTAGTCGTTTCGGAAAAAGGGCTTTTGAGTACGATTGCGTGGCGAATTGGCAGTAAGGTCGAGTATGCTTTGGAAGGCAGTATTTTTGCGGCGGGGGCGGCGATCCAATGGTTGAGAGATGGTTTGCAAATTATTAAAAAGGCATCGGAAACGGAAAGTTTGGCATTTCAAAGTCCTGATAATCACGGAGTTATCGTTGTGCCTGCTTTTGCGGGTTTGGGTGCGCCGTACTGGGATATGTTTGCGAAAGGGGCTATTTTTGGGCTAACGCGCGCTACGACCCAAGCCGACATAGTGCGGGCAACGCTTGAGTCGGTGGCTTTCCAAACTAAAGATGTTTTGGAATTGATGTTGGAAGAATCTGATTTGCAACTACCTCATTTACAGGTAGATGGCGGAGCAACTGCCAATCATTTCTTGATGCAATTCCAGTCGGATATTTTGGGAGTGCCTGTTCAGCGCCCTGTTTGTTTGGAAAGTACGGCGGCAGGTGCGGCGTATTTGGCGGGAATCGGGGCAGGTTTGTGGGAAAAAGAAGATTTGGTAAAACGAAAACAAATCGACAAAATTTTTTATCCGCAATTCAGCGAAACGCAAAGAATTGAAAAATATCACCTTTGGCAGGAAGCGGTTATGCGGATTTTGACGAAGTAAAATTCAGAAATTAACTTATTTCGCTTTTATGAAAAAATCTTGGTTAATTCGCATTATTTTGGCGATCTTTTTTGTAGCCCTATTTATTTGGGTGAAATGGTTTGATTATGAAGATTAGAAAAGTATTCGTTTTGTGTAGTATTTTATCACTGTTGGGTTTAACATTCTGTAACGATAGTAATATTTTACTATCTGCAAGTTTATCTGAACATCAGTATGACTGTTACCTTATTTTGTATAAAGATTATTCTTTTGCTTTAAGTGAAACACATTATTTGGGGATTTTACCCAAACCCCATGAAAGAAAATACAAGGTTTTTTTTAAAATTGAGAGTGATAGTATCTATTTTGATTATGATACTCTTTCTACTTATTTGAATTTTGAAAATAAAGGCTTTTTTCAGAAAGAAAAACTCACCATTGGTAATAAGCATTTCAAAAATACGGGTAAAGGGATACGGTATTTTGAACTTGAAATAATTAGATAAGTTTCTGAAAACGCCCTTAACGCTTGGGAAACGCTAAGTTTAGGCGCTTCGATCCCGCAAAATGGAAAAATCAAGGTCTTTTTAGTAAATGACACCGAGCAAGAAGCTTACTTCGATGAGTTAGAAATTGTGGTTTCTAATAAACCGACTACCAAAATCGTCCAAGAAAACAATTATTATCCTTTTGGATTGAATATGAGGGGTTTGGAAAAAGTGGGTGCGCCGAATGATCTTTTTCAGTATAATAAGAAAGAGCAAGACCTCGAATTAGCCCTCAACGATCATGGCGCACGCCTCTTAGACTTGGAAACTTCTCGATGGATACAAGTTGATCCTTTAGCGTCAAAAATGACACGCTTTAGTCCTTATGTTTCCATGTTTGATAATCCTTTAAGATTTATTGATCCTGATGGGAAAAAGCCCCAATATTTTGTAGGAAAAGATGGGCAAAAAGTTGATATCCAATTAGTGGGGGGCAAAATTGTTTTAGGCAATAATGCTACGGCTCAGTTAGTTGAATTAGTAGAATCCGTTAATACAACAGGTAGTGAAACTGCTATTAATGATGTTATGGAAGCAGGACTCAACAGTAGTCGTATTCATGTGAATATAGAAACAGAAGAGCATGATCAACCAGGACAATTGGGGTATCTTAAAGTGGGTTTGCATCAAGTTCATGACAAAGATGGTAAAATTTTAACTTGGAACAGTATGGACGATGTTTTTGAAGGAATGCCTGCTTATGTGGAAGGTGAAGAAGGGGTTTATAAAGAAGCCACGATTACCGTCTTTAAAGGTAATATACAAAGTGGCGGGCGTGGTCACAATAATGGTTTTTTCAACAGAACAGATGTAGAAGAAATGGCTAAAGTTTTTCGTCATGAAAACAATCATAATACGGATAAAGAAGCCATCAAAGATATGAAAGGGCGACTTGAAGGAAAACATTACAGACCTGTTGATACACATAAAAATGTGCATCCTCAAGATGATAAAGTTAATGCAGAAATGGATTTTGAAAGAATTAAACAATATTTGGATCGGAAAGATAAAGAATATTGATAATTTTTTTAATACCTGAAACTTACTTTTCCTTTCACAATTATTTTAATTTTTAATTATAACCTTATGAAAAACATTTTATTTTTGTTAATAATAATTGGCTTTTTCAATATTCCCTACTTTTTACGAGCGCAGGGTGGAGCCGATATTGTTTATATTTCTATTGATTCCTTAGAAAAGAATTTTATTGGAAAAGAAATTAGGATAGATTTTAGAGCCTCGATTAATGATACCATTCAAGGTAAAGTAGGAGGAATAAAATTGTCTTTATTGTGTAAAAAACGAAATAAAGTTGATTTAAAAATAGGTGAAAAAATAATTCCATTTTATGAACATTGGCGTTTATATGATGATGATGCTGTTTTGAGAAAACAGAGTCTTGTAAGTGCAGATAAGGATCAAAATCAAAAGATTGAGATAAAGGAAATGTTTTTAAAAAACATTACTAAAAAACAAATAATAGTAGAGACATTCTTGTATTTAGTAGAAAGTAATAAAATAGAGTCAGAAGTGCGAGAAGGGGAATTTTTAAGGAAAGAAAAAATGACTTTAGATCGATCAATAATCAAAGGTATATTGGTGCGCTATACTGATTTTTAGATAGAATAATGTCCCTTTAGCCATTTCAGGCATGGATTTGGTGTTTTCAAAACCACAGGCTTATTTGAAATTGCATATTTTTGATGCGAACGGCGTATTTCTTTTATCAGCCTTTTTTCATTCTTTTCATGCTTTAATTCTGTAAATTCAGGTTCATAAAACATTTTTTTCGTATCTTTGCTAAAACAGAAAGGAGGCTTTTATGCAAACTGTAAGTTTAAAACAGCAGATTATTATGGACTTAGACTTGTTGGAACAAATGGGCTTGTTGTTAGCTATTTGGCAAATGATGGAGGTGATGAAACAGCAAGTACGGCTTTTTCCACAATTGTATAATCCTATTTTGGAGCACGCAGGTACGATTTCGGACGAGGAGGCTGATGAAATTAAACAAATTATTGATCAGGAATTTAACACGATAGAAGGCGAATGGTAAAGAAATCTAAAATAGCACTCGATACAAACATTGTTACTGCAGTGCTTAAAAATGAAACGGAGGTGGTCGAAAAACTTAAAGAGTATGCCCCTTGTTTGCCTGTGTCGGTTTGTGGCGAATTTTTGTTTGGCTGTAAAAATTCAGGCAAAGTAGCACGAAATGTAGCAGCTTTTAAAGCTTTGGCAAAAGACTGTGAAATTTTAACTATCAACGAAAAAGTAGCAGATGAATACAGCGACATTCGAAAAGCCCTCAAAGACAAAGGCAAGCCTATTCCCGAAAATGATGTGTGGATTGCGGCTACTTGTCGTGCTTATCAAGTTCCTTTAGCCACTCGTGATAAACATTTCGAAGAAGTCGAAGGCTTGGATTTGTTGAAAATGTAAGAAATGTTTGAACCTTTTTACCCTTGTTCATATCCACACGAACGACATCAGACTGTATTTTGTTTGTTAGGCACATATAACAGAGAAAAAGCAATTAATCTCTGAAAACGCCCTAAATTCGTGGGAAACTTTGTCTTTAGGAAGTTCTATTCCGCAAGATGGAAAAATAAAAGTTTCATTAATTAATGAAACGGCTCAAGAGGCGTATTTTGATGAGTTGGAAATTGTCATCAGCAATAAACCTACGACAAAAATTGTTCAGGAAAACAATTATTATCCTTTTGGGCTGAATATGAGGGGGCTGGAGAAAGTAGGTGATCCGAATGATCTTTTTCAGTATAATAAAAAAGAGAAAGACGAGGATACGGAATTATTGGATTACCATGCCCGCTTACAAAACCCTCAAACGGGACGTTTTGAACAGGTTGATCCGCACGCCATCAAATATAGTAATATTTCTTCTTTTGCTTATGTAGTCAATAATCCTATGCGCTTTATAGACCCTAATGGAAAAGATATAATAGGTACAGACGGGAAACCTGTTACTTACAAAATAAATAATGGGGAAGTGTCATGGTCTAAAAATGCTTCTGCTGATGTGCAACGAATTGGTAATGCGCTTCTGTATACAGAAACAGGAACGAAAATGTTAAACCATATGATCGACTCAGAAGTCCGTATCACATTAAAAATAAGTAACGAAGTAAAACTTGGTAGTAACGGACAACTTAGACGTGGAGATACGCAAATCACAGATTATGTAAAAAATAAAGATGGCAAGTATGAAGCTAAAGTCGCAAAGATTACGATATATGAAGGTTCAATTAAAAAGCATCGAGAAAAAAATGCAGAAAATAATTACTACAAAGCCTTAAATACTGATGATAAGGCTATTGCAGGTGTTGCCGCCCATGAAGCTCATCACGCTACTGATAAAGAGAATGTAGATCGGAGTACAAAACAACAACTCGACAAAATTCCTTATCCTGAGAGAGAAGATAAACCTCACCAAATTCAGAAACAAGTTGCTGAGGAAACCTTTCGTAAGGATAATAAAAAGCAGGATTAAATGTTAGCAACTTTCATTTTGTTCTTTATATTATCTATTAAAATATGATTTTATTAATAAATTTAATTACATTTTTTTATTATTTACCTTTCACTTTTTATATGAGAATAGCAAAACTTTTTAGCTTGTTATCAATTTTATTTTTATTTTTTGGTTGTGTAAATTCCATTAAAATTAATAGAAATTGTAAATATTCATTAAAAAAATGTATTTTTCAGTTTCTTATTTACCAAAAAGAAATCAATGAAAATGAAACAGATGTTATGTTGTTTTTAACAAATTTGAGTGATAGTACAAACACTGATTTATTCCAAAATAATACAAATATAACTCTAAAAGGAGGTATTTATAGTTTTGGAATATTAGGGGCGCACAACAACAATTATCTAATGTTTGTAGATAATGACTCTGATATAATGTTAGTTGAACAATATAATATTGAATACATATTAAGCCTTTTAGAGTCTTTTTTTAAGCGCAATACTCATAATTATAATGAAAAACAAAAACTTGAAATCATCAATAATGTATTGAAAATACTTAGTATTAGAAGACTTAATGAAACATTAGAAACTGAACAAATAGAAATTAATTTGAAAAACTAATCTCTGAAAACGCCTTAAACACTTGGGAAACACTAAGTTTAGGATCATCGATCCCGCAAAATGGAAAAATTAAAGTTTTCTTAGTCAATGAAACGGCTCAAGAGGCTTATTTTGATGAGTTAGAAATCGTCATCAGCAATAAACCGACCACTAAGATTGTCCAAGAGAATAATTATTACCCTTTTGGCTTGAATATGAGGGGATTGGAGAAAGTGGGAAGCCCTGATGATAAGTTTCAATATAATGCTCAGACTGAGAAGGATGAAGACATCGAAATGTATGAAACGCCGTTTAGGGGCTATGATCCTGCAAGAGGAAGATTCGATCAGGTGGATTTGTTAGCGCCAATTATTCCGAGCATCAGTCCTTTTGCTTTTTCGTTTAATAATCCAATCTCTTTTGTTGATCCAACAGGACTAATGGGTGAAGATGAAAAAAATAAAGCCCAAGCCCCAAATGCCGCCCCTTCTGCTACTTCAAGCGGTGGAAATCAAGCCGCAAGCAGACAACCTGCGATTTCGTTTCCTACGGCAAGTTCTGGTGGTGGCGGGGCAATTCAACAAAGTTCAGGAGAAAATGCTAAACAAGACAGCCCTTATTATGATAAAGATGGAAATTTTCTGGGGATAGATGAAAAAGGGTTTTCAGGCGAAGTTTTCATTACAGATCGAGCTACTTTTGATAAGTATGAAGGTAAAGATGGGAAAGTTAATTCCAATAAAATTCAAAGTAGTTCTAATACTCAATCTATTAGAGCAAGTAATCTTTCGTGGGAAGCACAGTCTAAAATTTATACTCACTCATTAATGCAAATGGATATTGAGGATGTGAACTTCGATAGACTGTATAATAAAAAAGTTTCAATAGCTAATAAACGCTTACGACATACTATAAAAAATGGAATAAAGTACTATAAGGGATTTAATGATCCTGATGGTTATAGTTTTATGGGAACAGGTTATCCTGATGGCAAATACAATTCAAATGGTAGAATAAGAGTAACAGTTAGTGAAGGTTTGTATGTAAATGATTTATATACTGTTGAATTAATACAAAGTTTTCTTGGGATTCATGAATTTAAAAAACACGGTTTAGATTTGTGTTCAGGTGAGGAAACCTTTTTACCAAAAGGGCAAATAGGTACTCATTGGAAAGCCTATCAAGCCCAACTATCACACTCTACATTTAGATTTTTGCCTAAAAGTCATCAAGAACTCATAAAAGAACGAGTTAAACAATACAAATCGTTTAATCGCTAATTGTTATGCAAAAAATATGTAAGTTATTAGTCATTATCTTTTTTGCGGGTTGTACCAATTCTAACATTGAAACAACAAAGATTGCCAAAAAAGGAACGGAATTACAATTGAAAGGAATATCTTTTGAATATTCTCAAAATAGTACTACACCAAGTGTCGTGTATATTTTATTTCAAATAAAAAATTATGACAAAAGAATATTACTATTCAATTCGAGAGAAAATCCTTACATAGATAGTTTGCGTTTTGGAAGTTTCAAAATGATTTTTGATAAAGATACTTTTATTTTGAACACAAACTCACACGAATTACCCTTAAAACTTGGTTATAAAGATTCTTTATGGGTAACTGCGGAAATGAGTTATTTTTATGACACTGTTCGTAAAAAAGAATTCATGGCAAAATATGGCGAAAGATTAACCGAAAACAAATTTGATATAAGCAAAATGATATTTTTATATCAGCCTTATCCAAAAGATTATGAACGGTTCTTAAAAAATAATGATTACATTTTTAAGGAGTCTATTCTTATAATTCCGAACAAAGACAGTGTTTCAATTAATCACATACATCGACCGTACTAATCAGAAGTTTAGGTGCTTCGATCCCGCAGAACGGCAAAATCAAGGTTTTTCTTGTGAATGAAACGGAACAAGAAACCTATTTTGACGAGTTGGAAATAGTGATTTCTAATAAACCTACCACAAAAATCGTTCAGGAAAATAATTACTATCCTTTTGGGCTGAATATGAGGGGTTTGGAGAAAGTGGGTAGCCCTGACGACAAATTCCAATACAACGCCCAAACCGAAAAAGACGAAGACATCGAAATGTATGAAACGCCGTTTAGAGGGTATCAAGCAGATATATGTGTGTTTAGGCAAGTCGATTTGTTAGCGCCTATGTTCCCTTCGATTAACCCGTACCAGTATGCGTATAATAATCCGATTGAACAAAATGATCCTACGGGACTATGTCCTGAATGTAATGATAATGTTAAAAACCCTAAAGCAGGCGATACATATAACTCATCAGGGGGAGCATTATATACTTATGATAATAAAAATGGTTGGGTAAGAGAAGGGAGAATGTTGGCGGAAGTGGAAGTAAGTGCCGAAGCCCCTACAGTCAAAGAGCAGATTTTTGGAAGTGAAGGCAAAGCCCCTAATTGGGCAATTTCATTAGGTGCTTTGTTTAGTGGAGTGGAAACTCATCAGGGAGGGAATGCTCATGAATTTGCGAAAACACTTACCGAATTTAATCCGTTAAATAGTTGGTATGTATTATATTCGGGGCAGAATTTATCGGGAGGGGAAGCCAGTCGTGGTATGGCGGCATTGGGCGTTGTACCTATCGGAGGAGTGGTTGGTCGAACAGCTAATGCTACCCAAATTCATCATATTATTCCCAAAGCTCTAAAAGGTTGGATTACTGGTAATTCACAAACTCGGAAAATTATTGCTTTAGCTGAAGAAGGTGGTTTCCAATTTGAAAAAACGGAAAATTTGATGGAACTTGAAAGATTTGTCAAGTTTAGTAGGTGGGGAAAAGACGGTTACGGAGTACATGCAAACCACCCTGCATATAACACATATGTATTAGGCGAGTTGCGAAAAATTTACACTTCGTTGGACAGAGGAGGAAGATTAAATGCGACTGAAGCGGCAAGTGCAGTGCGAGATCTTGTTACGGAATTGAGGACTACTATTGATACTGCAGTAATGAGTGGTTTGGCTGATGATGTAACCAAAAATCTTAATAGATTATTTGGTGGTAATTAACTTGTGCTTACTTGTCCAAATTGTAAAATATCACCAAGTTTGTATTTATGTGATGTAACACAAAATTTTAATTCACTATTCAACTAAAAAAACTGTATGATTTATCATTGGTTTAAAGATCAGAATGAGGAGCAAATTACCAATTACAAAAATGCGGATCGCCAAAAAATAATTGAGTGGGGTGAATTAGACCCAGACATGATCCCTGATTATACCCCTGATCCTTATTATTGGACACTTTCAAGAAGTTTGCCTTTAACAGATATTTTGTCTTTTTTCCGTTCTTCGGGTTTTTTCTTCAACGAAAAAGTAAAGAAGATTGTAGAAACGCTTGTCTTGCCGCCCCACTGTATTTTTCCTGCTCAAATGAAATACAGAGGAAAATTCTATGAGTATTACTTTTTACATATTAAATTTTGGGACACAGATTTTATTGATTTTCCCAATAGTATTTTAGGGGTACGTGGCGAACCCGATTTTTCGGAAATTTTGCCTAAACAAACCTTTTTGGAAATTGAATTACCAAGAGTGAATGATTTGGAAGAATATCGTGCTCTGGTACGTCAAACTAAAGGCTTGTATGCCAGAGGAATCGACATAAAAGATGTATGTTTGAAATTAGATCAACCCTATGATTTTTTGAATGTAAATGTTAAATTTTTTATT